>CAYSEE010000093.1:2181-4488 GCA_964429955.1 uncultured Clostridia bacterium
CACGGGAAATGACGATATGGCATTGGGGGCGCTGGAAGCGCTAAAGGGAACAGGCTTAAAAGTTGGATTTCCTGATGGGGTAATTATCGTAGGATTTGACGCCATCGATCCTGCTGTAGAGGCCGTAGCAAAAGGCGAAATGTATGCTACAGTTGCCCAATCGCCTTATGTGATGGGCTATTGGGGCGTAGAGGCTATGGCAAAATACATTAGAGAGGGATGGACGCCACCTCCAGGAACTCCTGTATACGAACCAACCGGGGGAATTCATCTGAAAACATCCACAGTTATAATCTTGCCGTTTAAACAGTTAGTGGAGAGTTTAACAAAGTCTCCTCCACCACTTCCGACAGAGTAAAGTAAAAAGGAATGTCAGCGGGGGAAGAGAATTAATTAGCCTTCCCCCGCCTACTTGCCAGGAGTAAAGGTAAGGAGAAAAAAGTGGAAGATATACCATTGGTAGAAATGAGGAAGATATCCAAAAGCTTCGGTATGATTAAAGCATTGCAAGCGGTCGATCTTAAACTTTATCATAATGAAGTTCTGGGTCTTGTAGGAGACAATGCTGCAGGAAAATCGACATTGGTGAAGATTTTAAGCGGTGTATACGCCCCTGATGAAGGAGAGATCTTTATAGAAGGGAAAAAGGTAAATTTTACCTCTCCGGCAGACTCTCGAAAATTGGGAATTGAGATGATCTATCAGGACCTTGCTTTAGTGCCAAACTTAAGTATAGCCGGAAACATCTTTCTGGGGAGAGAACTGGTTAAAAATCTTCTGGGGATGAGAATACTTGACAAGAAGAGGATGTTTGAGGAATCCCGCGGGATTATAACAAAACTTGGTATAGATGTTGAATCCACTAAGATAAAGAGTGAGAATCTTTCTGGAGGGCAACGACAAACTGTGGCAGTGGGCAGAGCCGTTTTTTTTAAACCCAGGGTGGTTATTATGGATGAGCCCACCGCCGCTTTATCCGTAAAAGGCATAAAAAGGGTTCTGGAACTTATAAAAGAACTTAGAGAAAGAGGGATTTCCATTATATTCATAAGCCATAGACTACCCAATATTTTTGCTGTAGCAGACCGAATTGTCATCTTGAGAGCGGGAAGAAGGGTAGGAGATAGAATTACCAGAGATACCGCACCCGAGGAAATCATTGAATTAATGGTGGGGATAAGCCAAGATAATGAAAGTTAAAGAACATACGGGATTTATAAATAAATACAGATATTCAATTAGCATCCTGAAAAAGGTGGGTCAACTCCGAGAGGGTCCAGTAATAATGGTTCTTGTAGGGCTTATAGCTGTCTCGTCCCTGATCTCCCCTCACTTTTTTAGCAAAGTAAATATCAGGAATATTCTCACCCAGGTAGCGATAATAGCAATTCTGGCAGAAGGTGAAGCTTATGTGATTTTGACCGGGGGCATTGACCTATCCCCTGGGTCCGTGTTATCCTTAGTGGGAGTTTTAACGGCGGGCGTAATGAAGTGGACCAATCTGCCGGTTTGTATAGCCATCCTATTGGGTCTTGCGGTGGGAACTCTCTGTGGATTGACCAACGGTCTTATGGTGACAAAGGTCAAAATCCCCTCCTTCATAGCCACCCTGGCTATGATGGCTGCAGCGCACGGCTTAGCACTCATATTTGCAAAGGGAGTTCCTATATCGACGTTTCCCCCAAGTTTTAGGATCATTGCCAGATATGTGGGACCTATCTCTGTTTTAACAATAATAATGATTGCCATGCTCGTTATCGGACAACTGATACTTTCCTTTACAAGAACAGGCCAATACATTCACGCTACAGGTGGGAACGAGGAGGCTACCAGATATCTGGGAGTAAATGTGGATAAAGTTAAATTATTTGCATTCTCCTTTGCAGGTTTTTGTGCAGCAGTAGGTGGTATTATGATGAATGCACGGTTAGATTCAGCATATCCTAACGTGGGTCAGGGCTATGAACTCGATGCTATAGGTTCTGCTGTCCTCGGAGGTGTTAGCTTTACCGGAGGTATAGGCTCGGTTGGAGGAGCATTTATGGGTGCGCTGGTTATAACTACACTGGGAAATTTGCTGAATCTGCTTCGTGTTTCCGCTTTTTATCAGTATGTGGTTAAAGGGATAATACTGGCTGTAGCTGCCCTTTCTCTCTCCCGAGGGGTAAAGTATGCCAAGTAGTTGGACAACGAAGGCAATTTCACCTTGACAGAAATTTCTTCTCTGCTATTATAATATTAAAAATTCCTTTAAACTAGCCCCGTGAGGCTGGTAAGGAGAGAATAATGATAGGATGGGGGGTTAGT
>CAYSEE010000094.1:0-4459 GCA_964429955.1 uncultured Clostridia bacterium
TACCGAGACTTTGTGCAAGGCTAAACAATATGGCTTCTCAGATTATCAATTGGCGCATCTTCTAAACACCGATGAGTTATCCATACGCAGGGAGCGGAAAAAGAGAGGAATAGAGGCTACCTTCAAATTGGTGGATACCTGTGCTGCCGAGTTTGAGGCCTATACCCCTTATTATTACTCCACCTATGAAGTGGAGGATGAGGTGAGAAGTTCGAAAAGAAAAAAAATTATGATCCTTGGAGGTGGCCCCAATCGTATTGGACAGGGGATAGAATTTGATTATTGCTGCGTCCAAGCAGCATTTGCCTTAAAGGAGGAGGGATATGAGGTAATTATGGTGAACTGTAATCCTGAAACGGTGAGCACCGATTACGACACATCGGATAAGCTTTACTTTGAGCCGTTAACCTTGGAGGACGTGTTGAACATCTGTGATAAGGAAGGCCCCGATGGAGTTATCGTGCAGTTAGGAGGACAGACCCCTTTAAACTTAGCCCTATCCTTGAAAAGGGAGGGAGTAAATATCATAGGAACCTCACCCGAGGATATCGATAGGGCAGAGGACCGGAAGAAATTTACCCAGCTTATAAGAAAACTCGGCCTTCTTCAGGCCCCCTATGGGACGGGAAGGTCTGTCTCAGAAGCAAGGAAAATCGCCTCTAAAATTGGGTATCCTGTCCTGGTGAGACCTTCTTATGTATTGGGGGGGAGGGCTATGGAAATTGTTTACGACGAAGAGTCTTTAATGCATTATATGAGAGGTGCCATAAAGGTTTCTCCAGCTCATCCAATACTTATTGACAAATTCATTGAGGGAGCCATTGAGGTGGATATTGATGCAGTATCAGATGGACAGGTTTGTATAATTGGGGGAATTATGGAACACATAGAGGAGGCAGGAGTTCACTCAGGGGATAGCTCCTGTAGCCTCCCTCCCTATAGCCTTCCCGAGGAGACAATTAAAAGGCTTCGACATCAGACTTATGCCTTAGCCAAGGAGCTTAATGTAATCGGGCTTTTAAATATCCAATGTGCTATAAAGAATGGTCAGATTTACATCTTAGAGGTGAACCCTCGCGCTTCCCGCACTGTTCCCTTTGTGGGAAAGGCAACGGGACTACCCTTAGCCAAGATCGCCGCTAAGGTTATGGCGGGAAGGAAACTAAAAGATTTGGGTATATACAAGGAGAAGAAGATATCTCATATCGCTGTGAAGGAAGCTGTCTTTCCCTTTATAAGATTTCCGGAGGTGGATATCATCCTTGGCCCGGAGATGCGTTCCACAGGGGAGGTTATGGGAATCTCCGATAATTTTGGAATAGCCTTTGCTAAGGCTCAGATGGGAGCAGGGCTATCTCTGCCACTAAGGGGAACAGTTTTTATAAGCGTGGCTGATAAGGATAAACCCTCCATCGTCCCCATTGCCAGGGAATTGGATAATCTGGGGTTTAATCTGGTGGCTACCAAGGGAACCTACAATATTTTGAAGAAAAACCAGGTTAAGGTGAGAAGGGTGAAAAAAATTGCTGAGGGACGTCCCAACATTGAAGATTATATTAAAAACGGGGAGATAGATTTGATCCTCAATACCCCCATCGGCAAGGGTCCCAAATTCGATGAGTATAAGATCAGACATCAGGCGGTAATCCACAGGGTCCCCATCATCACTACCATTCCTGGAGCTATGGCTGCGGTAAATGGAATTAAATCTATGAGAAAGGGGCATTTGGAGGTAAAGTGTCTTCAGGAGTATCATAGCTTACCATAATACCTTTCCACAATCCTCGCTATATCATCCTTCTCTATCTGAATAATCTTCATCTCTCTCTCCGCTGAGGCAGGGGAATCAGAGGCATGAGCTCCATTCTTTATTACATCCTGGCCAAAATCCTTGCGAACAGTGCCGGGGGCGGCATCTAAGGGATTGGTCTCACCCAGGACCTTTCTAATCTTGCGGACGGCATCCTCTCCCTCATAAACCAGGGCTAAGCATTTCTCCAATCCCTCATCTTTTCCTTTCTCAGTCTCCTGAGGGTCTTTTCCGGTAATGAACTTTATGATTTTGTTGAATTCATGCTGGGCCTTGTATGTCTTAAGCTCTTCGGCGATCCTTTCCTCCACCTCCTCCGGGAAATCAAAGCCAAGGGATTTTTTTAAGGAGGAACGGATTTCCTTAAGGAGCTGTTTTTTCATTTTTTCAGCTAATCTTTCCCTTATAGGGCCATAAAATTCCTCGGCCTGTTTAACTCCCATACGAATTACCCTTGCCCCTATAATGAAAAGACCCGTCTGAGAGAACCTGTCTATTATGTTGCCGGCCTTGGAACTAAGCTCCTGGAAGCTATCCGGCTTTATGATGACCAAAGTTTCCTCTGGACTTACTTTGGGAGGATAAGGGATTATACCTCTTAAAACTCCACCGTCGCGCTCAGAGTATCTTGCCAGAACCTTGAGCTCTTGTTCTACCTCCTCTCTGGTGGTGCCGATAAGCACCGCTGGCTCGAAATACTTAATTTCTCCATCTTCCTCTATATAATCACCATAAGTTCCCCTTACCGTCTCGCCGATGGAGATTTTAGTGATATGGCCTACCACTCTCTTTAGTTCCTCTATGGCATTTTCTCCCTCGAAAAGAAGGAGCATTACCCGGGGAGGGAGTTCGTTTCTCTTTTGGGGAAGGTAATTGGCAAAGAGGTATTTTTTGATCTCTTCAAGGATCTTTCTTTCCTTCTGATCTCTGGGGTTTGCCGAACTTAACATAGCTTCTGTGTATTCCTCGACAAGCTCCCTGGAAGGAGCAAGCATCCTCGCCGCAACCAAGCTTAGCCTACCCCAGGAGAGAAGGCGGTTAATTACCCCGCCGGTGCGGGACTTGTAGATCGTATATGGATTGATGAGGACGTAAGATAGCTCCTTGGCCATACTTGAAATCCTCCATTTTATCTCAAGATAACATAAATGTCCTCATCTGTCAAATGCCCTCTTTTCCTCTACGAAATTTTTTCCACTAATTTCTCTATCCGGTCAAGTCCCTTGGCAATGTTCTCTTGAGAGGTAGCATAAGAAAGCCTGAGATGATTATCTGCTCCAAAAGCTGCACCAGGAATTACAGCTACCTTAGCCTCGGAAAGCAAAACCTGCGATAAGGAGATAGAATTATTTATCATTTGCCCTTTGAAGAATCTTCCCAGAATTTGAGATATGTTGGGAAAGACGTAAAAGGCTCCTTTAGGTTTAAGACAGGAAATGCCGGGAATCTTATTTAACCTTTCCACTATGTAGTCTCTGCGCTTTTTAAATTCTTCCACCATCTTTCCAACTGTTTCCTGGGGTCCCTGTAAGGCGGCGATAGCGGCTATCTGGGAAATAGAGGTGGGGTTGGAGGTTGAGTGACTCTGGAGGTTCGACATCGCCTGGATGATTTTTCTTGGACCTGCGGCATAGCCTATCCGCCAGCCAGTCATAGAATAGGATTTAGAGACACCATTTATGAGGATTGTCAGTTGTTTTATCTTTGGACCCAAGGAGGCAATGCTTACATGTTCTTCTCCATCATAGATAATCTTTTCATAGATCTCATCCGAGATGCAGTAGATACCAGCCTTTGCCAGAATATCGCTGATACGTTGGAGTTCGTCCCTGGTGTAGAGCATTCCCGTAGGATTGGAAGGGGAGTTAAGGATGAAGAGCTTTGTCTTAGAGCTGATCGCCTCTCGAAGCTGATCGGGGGTGATCTTAAAGTTATTCTCTTGAGTGGTTTTTATTATCACGGGTTTTGCCTGGGCCACCTTTATCATCTCAGGATAGCTTACCCAGTAAGGTGAAGGCAAGATCACCTCATCCCCCTCATCACACAGGGTAAGGATGGCATTGAAGATAGAGTGTTTTGCTCCACAGGAGATGAGAATTTGATCAGGCTCATAGTCAAGTTCATTATCCTCCTTGAGCTTTCGGCAAATGGCTTGCTTTAATTCCATCATTCCCGATGCAGGCGTATACTTGGTAAAACCATCGTCCAGTGCCTTTTTGGCAGCATCCTTAATATGCTCTGGTGTGTCAAAATCCGGCTCACCCGCCCCAAATCCGATTACATCAATTCCCTCCGCCTTCATTTTTTTTGCCTTAGCGGTTATGGCTAAGGTGGGTGAGGAGCTGATTAGGCTTACTCTTTTTGATAAAGACATAACTTATCCTCGCTATTTATTTTTTATGCTTAGCTCTAAGCTTTTTGGAGTATTTTGTCTCTTTCAAGTTCTCCCATTCCCCCTAACCTATGATCCATTTTCTCTTCCTCTTAAGCTAACCCTATTTGGATTCCAGGCTTTCTTGAACATATCCTTGCATGTCCTTCTGTAACCCAAGTTAAAGATAAAAAGGGGGACAAGGTATTTTCCCCTTCCGCCACTGAATATGCCGGTTAGCCTGGTAAATATTGACCCCAAGCTATATGTCCTCTTAT
>CAYSEE010000095.1:0-4355 GCA_964429955.1 uncultured Clostridia bacterium
TTAAAGGAGAGATAATCTCCGCTGATTCCCGCCAGATTTATAAGGAAATGGATATAGGCACGGCCAAGCCTTCTAAGGAGATAAGGGAGAAAATCCCCCATCATCTTGTAGATGTGGTATTTCCTAATGAGGTCTTCAATGCCGCTGAATTTGGGTTAAAAGCTCGAGCTATTATCAAGAAGCTTCAGAAGGAGGACATGCTCCCTGTGCTGGTCGGAGGCTCCGGGCTTTATATAAAAGCAGCTGTCGATGGGCTTTTTGTTGGCCCGGGGGCTGATTGGCATTTACGAAAGAGATTGAGGGAGAAGGCAGATAAGGAGGGAAGGGGCGCTTTATATCGAGAATTAAAAAAGGTGGATCCTGAGGCGGCCTCCCATATTCATCCCAACGATGAGAGAAGAATCGTCCGCGCTCTTGAGGTTTACGAGCTTAGCGGGGAGAAGATATCCGCCTTTCAAAGAAGGTCTTCCTCACCTTTACCCAATGTAGTTATGGTTGGCTTAAGAAAAGGTCGGGATTCTCTATATCGATCGATAAACGAAAGAGTGGACAAGATGATAAAAGAGGGTCTAATCGAAGAGGTGAGAGGTCTTTTAGCCAGGGGATATTCTGAGGAGCTTCCCTCTATGCAGGGGTTGGGTTACAGACAGATCATAGGATATTTAAAAGGAAAGTATCCCAAGGAGGAAGCAGTTAGGCTGATAAAGCGAGATACGCGAAGATTTGCCAGGCGTCAGTTAAACTGGTTTAAACGGGATAAGCGGATAATGTGGCTGGATGTGGAGAAATATTCCTCTACAGGGGACGTTTCCTATAAGATTCTGGACATTCTTCAGCAGAGGGTATATAGTGAAAAAATGTAGCGCAGGTCTTTAGACCTGCCAAAACGTAGCTCAGGTCTTTAGACCTGCCAAAATAAGCAGACCTAAAGGTCTGCACTACTTCAGGCCTGATAAAATGTAGCGCAGGTTACAAGATTTGCCAAACGTAGCTCAGGCCTTTAGGCCTGATGAGTTTAGGCTTTAGACCTGCCATAAGCAGACCTAAAGGTCTGCACTACGAGGTCGTAATCATACCGGAAGGGGAAAATAGATGGATCCACAAAAACAGGTTGAGTTACTCAGAAAAAATACGGTGGAGGTCATTCGAGAAGAGGAACTTTTGGAGAGGATAAAGACCAAGGGCTCTCTTAAGGTTAAGTATGGAGTGGATCCCACCAGCCCTGACATTCACCTGGGCCATAGTGTGGTTCTTCGTAAGTTAAGATGTTTTCAGGAGTTAGGACATAAAGTTATCCTCTTGATTGGGGATTTTACCGCCAGAATTGGGGACCCCAGTGGAAGGGTTAAAATGAGGAGACCTCTGTCCCCTGAGGAGATAGAGGCCAATGCCAAAACTTATAGAGAGCAAGCTCTTAAGATTTTGCACCCTCAGAAAACGGAGGTTCTTTTTAACAGCAAATGGCTAAGCTCGCTTCACTTTTCCGATGTCTTAGAGCTTGCCTCTCATTGCACGGTGGCTCGAATGTTGGAACGGGATGATTTTACCCAACGGTATCAAAGTGAGTATCCTATCGGCCTTCATGAATTTCTTTATCCTTTAATGCAGGCCTACGATTCGGTCGCCTTGAGGTCGGATGTGGAGTTAGGGGGAACCGACCAAAAGTTCAATCTTCTCGTGGCAAGGCAGATACAAAGATCATACGGTCAGCCTCCCCAGATTATAATTACTATGCCTATGCTTGAGGGCACGGATGGCAGACAAAAGATGAGCAAGAGCCTGGGAAACTACATCGGTATAAATGAGCCTCCCGATCAGATGTATGGTAAAGTTATGTCCATACCAGATGAGCTGATATTCAAGTATTTCCGCCTTCTTACCTCCCTTGATGAAAGAGAGATACACTTGAAAGAAAGGGCTTTTAAGGAGGGAAAGCTTCACCCCAAGGAGGCCAAGGGACAGTTAGCAAAGGAGATAGTCAGGCTTTACTGGGGTAAGACATTGGCGGAGAAAGCCGAGGAGAGGTTTGAGGCTATTTTTAGCAAAGGAGAGATTCCCGAGAAAATTCCCTGTTATTTTTTAGACCCGGCCAAGATAAAGGATGGGAAGATATGGGTGGTGAGGCTTCTTCAACTGACTGGTCTTGCCCAAAGTGGCTCCGAGGCTCGTCGTTTAATCCTCCAGGGAGGGGTGAGATGGGATGGAGAGAGAGTAAGGGACGTCAATTTAGAGATTCCTCTGGAGGGTGAGCATATCTTGCAGGTGGGCAAAAGAAAATTTGTAAGGATTGTTAAGAAGGCCTAAAAGAAGAAATTATCATCACCGTTCCCCTTCCTTGATGGGAGGGAATGAAGGGGAAGGTGCAATGGTCAGCGATGAGATAAGAAAAAAAGTGGAGAGGCTTCGGGAACAAATTCATCACCACGATTATAAGTATTATGTGGAGAACAATCCCGAAATCTCTGATTACGAATATGATCAGCTGATGAGGCAGTTGAAGGAACTGGAGGAAAAGTATCCCTCTCTTCGCAGCCCTACCTCTCCCACCCAGAGAGTAGGTGGTGAGCCAGTAGAGGGATTTCCCACGGTAGAGCATCACATACCTATGTTAAGCTTAGACAATACCTATTCTGAGGAAGAAATCAGGGAATTTGAAGCTCGACTTCATCGGGAGCTTCCCGGGGAAGAATTTGAATATGTGGTAGAGCTAAAGATAGACGGAGTTTCCATTTCCCTTATCTATGAGAATGGGGAATTTGTAAGGGGCTCAACCAGAGGTGATGGAAGGCGGGGCGATGAAATTACGACTAACCTTAAGACTATTCGCGCCATCCCTTTAAAGTTAAGGAAGAAGGTAGAGGGGAGAGTAGAGGTGCGAGGAGAGGTCTATATGAGTATATCCGGGTTTCGCAGAGTAAATAAGGAAAGGGAGGAGGCAGGGGAGAGTTTGTTCGCCAATCCTCGCAATGCTGCTGCTGGTTCTCTCAAGCTTTTGGACCCAAAAATTACGAGAAAAAGGCCTTTGGATAGTTTTATCTACAATCTTACCGAATCTACCTCAGTGTCCATTCCCTCTACTCACTTTGAGTCTCTCAAGTTGCTAAAAGAATGGGGATTTAAGGTTAATCCTTACATTAAGCTGTGCAGGAGTATTCAAGAGGTAATCGACTGGTGCAAGGTATGGGAGAAAAGAAGGCAGAGCCTCGACTATGAGGTGGACGGGATGGTAATTAAGGTGAACTCAATACCTCAACAGATGAGGCTTGGCTCTACCAGCAAGAGTCCCCGTTGGGCCATTGCCTACAAGTTTCCCGCCAAGCAAGCCACCACTAAGATAAAGGATATCATTGTTCAGGTGGGAAGGACGGGAGCTCTCACTCCGGTGGCCATCTTAGAGCCGACTCCCTTAGCCGGCACTACCATTAGTCGAGCTACCCTGCATAATGAGGATGAGATCAGAAGGAAGGATATACGCATCGGCGATACAGTGATCCTCGAGAAGGGAGGGGATGTCATTCCTCAGGTGGTAAAAGTTGTGGAGAGCAGACGCACAGGTAAGGAAAGAAAGTTTTCTATGCCTAAAAGGTGTCCGGTATGTGGAGCAGATGTAATTAGATTGGAGGATGAGGCAGTGGCCAGGTGTATAGGTTCATCCTGTCCTGCTCAGCTGAAAGAAAAAATAGCCCATTATGCGCGAAGGACGGCTATGGATATCGAGGGATTGGGGGATAAGCTAATTAACCAGCTGGTGGACAAGGGTCTTGTCCTTGATGTGGCCGATCTTTATAAATTGGACCTTACCACTCTTTCCTCCTTGGAGAGAATGGGAGAAAAATCTGCCCAGAACCTTCTTTCCCAGATTGAAAGAAGCAAGACCCAACCCTTGAGCCGCCTTATATTTGCTCTGGGCATCCGCTATGTAGGGGCAAGGGGAGCTCGCATTTTATCTGAACACTTCTCCTCTATGGATGAGTTGTCAAGGGCTACTCAGGAGAAATTGGAGGCCATTCCCGAAATTGGTCCTCGAACTGCCCAATCGATAGTGCTCTTCTTCAGAGAAGAGAGGAACAGAAAGCTTTTGGAGAAGCTCAGAAGATATGGAGTTCAAATGGGAGGAGAAAAGAAAGGAAAGGAGAAAGGGCCCTTAGCCGGGAAAAGGTTTGTCTTCACCGGAGGCCTAGAGCACTACACTCGGGAGGAGGCAAAGGAGTTGGTGGAAAGCTTGGGAGCAAGGGTAGTAAGCAGTGTGAGCAAAAAGGTAGACTATGTGGTGGTGGGTAAGGACCCTGGCTCCAAATATGAAAAAGCTAAAAATTTAGGGGTAAAGAGTTTAAATGAAGAAGAATTCCGGGAAT
>CAYSEE010000096.1:0-4351 GCA_964429955.1 uncultured Clostridia bacterium
CCGGTGATATCCCAGATAGCCAAGGAAATGGGCAGCTTAACCGTGGGCTTTTTTGTCCTTCCCTTTAGCTTTGAGGGGGAAAGGAGGATATCCCAGGCGAAGAAGGGGTTAGAGGAATTGGAAAAGGTGGTGGACGCAGTGATGATCGTCCCCAACGATGACCTCCTAAGGGATACTGATGAGAATTTCTCTCTGAAAGATGGCTTTAAGAGAATAGATAATATCTTAGGTGAGACCATTGAGGCTATGGATAATTTGCTTTTTTGCCCGGGACTGATAGATTTGAATTTTGCTGATATTAAGGCTTTTCTGGAGAGAAAGGGACGACTTGGAGTCTCTGTAAGTAGAGGCTCGGGAAGGATGGCTGCCCAGGGCGTCGCCAAAAACGCCCTTTCCGTTATAGGAGAAGGTTCTTTGAGTAAAGTGGAAGGGATACTACTTCACATCCGAGGAGGAGAGAACTTAAGTTTGATGGATGTGGAAAGAGCTGTCTCCCTTATTAGGAAGAGCATACCATCGCAGGCGGAAATTATTTTTGGAGCAAGCGTAGATCATAATCTATCCAAGGAGACAGTTCTCACCCTTATGGTTATGGGAGGGGAGATGCCCCTGAAGATGGAGGAAAAAAGCGAGGGGAAAATAGAGCAAGAGGAGTTTGATTTGAAGGCTTACAGGAGCGATGATCTGGATATTCCCACTTTTCTGAGAAAGAGGAAGAATTAAACCCGAATTTAGAGAGAGAAGATGAGGGCTATTAGAGTTACCCTGCCTTTAGCAGAGGAGATCGTAGAGGATTTGAAGGCAGGGGATGAGGTCTTAATTAATGGCACCATTTACACAGCAAGAGATGCTGCTCACCAAAGATTGGTGAACTTAATAAGGGAAAATAAGCCCCTTCCCTTTTCCTTAAAGGATCAGGTCTTTTACTATACTGCTCCCACTCCACCCAAGCCGGGCAGGCCCTTTGGCTCCTGCGGGCCTACCACGAGCTGCCGAATGGATAAATATACCCCTTTGCTTCTCTCCAGGGGGGTAAAGGGAATGATAGGCAAGGGACAAAGGTCCGACGAGGTAAGGGAGGCAATTAAAAAATATAAGGCAGTTTATTTTCTTGCTCTGGGAGGGGCGGGAGCCTACTTATCCAGAAAGGTAAAAAGGGCAGAGGCGGTTGCTTTCATAGACTTAGGGCCGGAGGCAATATATAAGCTTTGGGTGGAGGATTTTCCGGTCATAGTGGGAATTGATACAAGAGGTGAAGATGTGTATCAATTTACGTTACGGAGAAAAGGATGAAGAGGAGAGATGGGCGGGCAAATGATGAATTGCGCCCGGTTAAAATAGAGAGGGACTTTGCTAAGTATGCTCAGGGCTCTACGCTGATAAGCCTTGGCAATACAAAGGTGATATGCACGGCTATGATAGAAGAAGGAGTTCCTTTTTTTCTTCGGGGAAGTGGGCAGGGTTGGCTTACTGCGGAATACAATATGCTTCCCTACTCTACCCCTACTCGAACTCCCAGGGATGTGCATCAACAAAAGGGCAGACCTTATGAGATTCAGAGGTTGATAGGCAGATCCTTACGGGCTGTAGTAGATTTAAACTGCTTAAGGGAGCATACCATCTGGATTGATTGTGATGTTCTTCAAGCAGATGGAGGGACGAGGTGCGCCGCCATTACCGGGGCCTTTATAGCCCTGGTGGATGTGGATAGATGGCTCAGAAAAAAAGGAATAGTGGAAAAGCCCATTATCAAGGATTTTTTAGCCGCGGTGAGCGTGGGTATCAGTCAAGGGGAGAAACTTCTGGATCTCTCCTTTTATGAGGATTCCCAGGCCAGTGTGGATATGAATGTGGCGATGACAGGAAAAGGGGAGTTGGTGGAGGTTCAGGTTAGCGGGGAGAAATCATCCTTCTCACGAAAATCGCTTTATGAATTGCTTGACTTAGCTGAGGCGGGGATAAAGAAATTAATTTGTCTTCAGAAAGAGGCTATAGGAGCTGATGAATGGAAGTAGTGTTGGCTACTAAAAATTTGGATAAGATCGAGGAGATTAAGGAAATCCTTAAAGATTTAGGGATAAAGATCCTCACCTTTAAGGATTTCCCCGATTTTCCCATTGTAAAAGAGGATAAGGATACCCTTGAGGGGAATGCCCTTAAAAAGGCAAGAGCTATAGCCAGATTTACCGGAAAGGTCGCTTTAGCTGACGATTCTGGATTGGAGGTGGAGGCCTTGGGGGGAGCCCCAGGTGTTTTTTCTTCCCGCTTTGCCGGTGAAGATGCTACTTATGAGGATAACAATCGTAAACTACTTTCCCTTTTAAAAGGGATTCCCCTCAAGAAGCGGAGGGCAACTTTTAGATGTGTAATAGCTATTAGCGACCCCAAAGGAAGTGAGAAAATAGTGGAGGGAGTTTGCAGGGGGAAAATTATCGAGGAAAATAGAGGAGATAATGGATTTGGCTACGATCCTCTATTTCAACCTGAGGGGTTCACTAAAACCTTTGCTCAAATGAGCCCGAGGGAGAAGAATCAAATCAGTCACCGAGCTAAGGCTTTGAAAAAGGCGAAAGAGGCGTTAAGGAAGTGGGTTGTTTAAATGGTCATTGGAGTTACGGGAAATATCGGTTGTGGCAAGACGACGGTGGCGCAAATGTTTGGCGCCTTAGGGGCAGAGATTATAGAGGCAGATAGGATAGGACACATCCTTCTTAAAAAAGATGGGGTGAGAGAGAGGATCATCCAAACCTTTGGCAAGTCGATATTGGACGAAGATGGGGAGATCAGCCGAGAAAAATTAAGAAAAATGGTCTTTCGGGATAAGAAAAAATTAAAACAGCTTAATCTCATTCTTCATCCCTTGATGGGCGAGGAGATAAAAAGGAGAATCCAGTCCAGCAATAGTTCATTAATAATATTAGATGCAGCCGTCCTCTTTGAGGCAGGATGGAACTTTTTGGTGGATAAAGTCCTCGTGGTCACCGCCTCTTACAATATCCGGTTGAGAAGGATAAGGGAAAGCACCAACCTTAGCTTTGAAGAAATTAAAGGAGTGATGGAGGCTCAGCTTCCCCAGGAGGAGAAGATTCAGCGAGCAGATTTTGTCATTGAGAATGAGGGAGATTTAGGAAAGCTAAGGGATGAGGTGAAAAAATTGTGGAAGAGGGTGAGCTATGGGGATAAGTTCGGCTAAGGTGGCTAAAATATTCAGGGAGATGGCCGATTTTCTTTCCCTTAAAGGGGAGAATCCTTTTCGGGTAAGGGCCTACGAGAAGGCCGCTGATGCCCTTGAGCATCTCCCAGGAGATCTCAAGGATCTTTATGAGCAAGGCAAGCTTGAGGGCATTCCTGGCTTGGGCAAGGGAATGTTGGAGAAGATAGGTACTATCCTGAACACGGGCAAGCTTCCCGCCCACGAGGAACTAAGAAGGGAATTTCCCGAGGGGGTGATAGAGCTTCTTTCCATTCCCGATATAGGCCCTAAGACGGTTAAGCTTGTCTATGAGAAAGCGGGAGTGAAGAACATCGAGGAGTTGGAGGCCTTTGTTCGTTCACATAAGCTGCGAGATCTGCCAGGGATGGGGGCTAAGACTGAAGAGAATATTCTGAGGGGGATAACTCTTTATAGGATGAGCCGGAATCGCATCCTGTTGGGGAAGGCCTTACCCTTAGTAGAAAGGGTTATCGCGGAGATAAGAGATAAAACCTCTTCCTGGATAGAGAGGATTTCCCCTGCGGGGAGTTTGAGAAGAGGTAGGGAGACAGTAGGGGATATAGATATTTTGGTATCTTCTTCAAATTCCCATCCTGTTATGGACGCTTTCACCAATCTTTCCTTAGTTAAGGATGTTATCGCCAAGGGGGAGACTAAATCGAGCATTCTAACCGAGGAAGGCCTGCAGATGGACTTGCGGGTAGTACCCCCAGGGTCCTTTGGGGCAGCTCTTCAGTATTTCACCGGCTCAAAATCCCATAATATAGCTTTAAGAGAGAGGGCTATAAAAAGAGGATTAAAAATTAATGAATATGGAGTTTTCACCCAGTCCGGAAAGAAGATAGGAGGGAAAACTGAGGAGGATGTTTATAGGTCTCTGGACCTTCCCTTCATCCCTCCAGAGCTAAGGGAGGATAGGGGTGAGATTGAGGCAGGGGAAAGGGGAAATCTTCCTCTATTGCTAAGGGAGGAGGATATAAAGGGGGATTTGCATATTCATACCACAGCGAGCGATGGGGCGAATTCCATTGAAGAGTTAATAGAGAAGGCTAAGGAGAGAGGATATGAATATATAGCTATCACCGACCATTCCGCCTCTCTTAAGGTTGCAAGAGGCTTAAGTAATGAGGATCTTTT
>CAYSEE010000097.1:0-4348 GCA_964429955.1 uncultured Clostridia bacterium
CCCGTTCTCCTCCAAATATTTAGCGCTGGGTTCGGTAACTACCCCACCCACAAAGGCAGCAACAACTGGCTTTTTGTATTTTTTATGCATTTCAACCACAATTTTGGCGTCTTCCACGGGTCGAGTCGTCGTCTGCAAAGTCTGAATCACTATCACTCCATCGTATACATCAGAGCTCATAATCGCCTCTAAGGCAACTTTATATCTCTCTGGGCCAGCATCTCCAACTATATCCAAGGGATTTTCCCTGCTCCAGGCAGGATGCATCTTGCCTGTTTTGTCAATTTTTTCTATTAATTCCTTAGGTGGGCTCGGCAATTCTATCCCCAACTCCTCACAAAAATCAGCACACATCACCCCATTCCCACCACCGTTGGTGACAATCGCCACCCGATTTCCTTTAGCCGGAGGTTGATGAGCCAAAGCCTTGGCCAGATCGAACATTTGAGTTAACGTATCGGCCATAATCACCCCTGATTGCCTAAAAGCCCCTTTATAAACCTGGTAAGAGCCGGCAAGTGAGCCGGTATGGGAGCCAACCGCCTTAGTTCCTGCAGCAGTTTTACCTGCCTTGAAGGCTATAATAGGCTTGATGGGGCTCACCTTCTTAGCTACCTCCAAAAAGTACCTGCCATCGTTAAATCCCTCAATGTAAAGGGTAATAGCTTTTGTGTAAGGGTCATTGGCTGCCCAGGCAACAAAATCAGGGGCATCTAAATCGCATTTATTTCCATAGCTTATCATAGCAGTGAAACCATAATTTTCCTTGACCGCCCAGTCTATGACGCTATCCATTAAGGCACCTGATTGACTTATGAAGGCTACCTCACCGGTTAAGGGAAGAAATCCGCCAAAGCTTGCATTTAAGTGATTTGGAGCATAAAGCGTCCCCAAGCAATTAGGACCAACTATCCTTATTCCGGCCTTCTTGGCTATCCTCAAGAACTCATCTTGAAGTTTCCTCCCTTCCTCACCTGCTTCACCAAAACCTGCGGAAATGATGTTTATCCCCTTGACCCCTTTCTCAGCACAATCCTGAACTGCCCGAGGAACGAGCTTTGCTGGAACACAGATTATAGCTAAATCAACCTCTTCCGGAACTTCCTTAACAGAAGGGTAACACCTCAGGCCCAAAATTTCATCTGCCTTGGGATTAATGGGAAAGACCTTACCAGAAAATCCCTTAAGATGGGGCAGGGAAAACGAGCCTCCATCAATTAAATTTTTGACCACTTGATAGCCGAGCTTCTCTGGATTGCGGGAAGCACCAATTACCGCCACTCCATTTGGTTCAAAGAAGCACTTGAGCTCTGAATGTTTTTTCTCCAGATCAATTTGCATTCCACTCCTCCTCAAATTTTTCCGATAATCTCTTTCCCACCAAATCGGGAACTAAATCCCTCGTGCATCCCCCTAACTTGGCAATTTCCTTGACTACACTGGAGGAAAGATACGAGTATCTCTGGTCGGTCATAAGATACACGGTTTCAATCTGGGGATATAGCTTCCTGTTCATTAAATCCATCTGAAACTCATACTCAAAGTCGGAGACAGCTCTTAACCCCCGAATGATGAAACGCGCCCCCTTTTTCTTTGCATAATGAACAAGTAGACCTCGAAAGCTCTCCACTTCTATTTCGGGAAAATCATTGAGAACCCTTTTTATCATCTCAACCCTTTCCTCGGCAGTGAACAAGAAATCCTTTAAGGGATTCTCGTTCACTGCTATGATTATCTTGTCAAACAAAGATAAGCTTCTCTTTATAACATCCAGATGTCCATTGGTGATGGGATCAAAACTTCCCGGATAAAGGGCGATTCTGGGCATATTTAAAATAATCCTCCAAAATCCTCTTGTGATCAAAGGCTAATCCAGAAGGAATCTCTTCCTTCTTAAAGATTCTTACCTCTTTTGCATCATCAGAAGCTTTCAGCTCTCCTTCTCCTTTTCCTATGAAAACTGTGGAAACAGTGTGGCAGCGAGGGTCTCTTTTAGGATCTGAATAAGTATGAAACTGCTTCAAGGTGTTAATATCCAGATTTGTTTCCTCCTTAGCTTCTCTTATAGCAGCATCCTCTAAGGATTCCCCGTAATCTACAAATCCTCCTGGCAGAGCCCATCCATAAGGTGGATTCTTTCTATTTACCAAAACTATTCCCTCATCTTTTTTAATTATTATATCCACTGTGGGGATAGGGTTTCGATAATGAACATAACTACACTTCTCACAAACCAATCTTATCCTTCCTCCAATCCTCCTTTCTTTAAGCAATCCTCCACATCGAACGCAATATTTTGCCTTTTCCACTATCCACCTCAATCAATTTTTTGCTTAATAGAGAATAGTTTTCCCCAGGCGGACATTAAGAGCTTCGCTCACTGCCTCCCCTATCCTTTTACATAATTTAATCCCGCCTTTAGCGCTTTCTTAAAGAAAAACAAATCTCTCCTTCTTATCTGTTCAAAAAGAAACTTTGGTCTCAAGTAAAAGCTAAGATAAGCTCTCATTAGCCACTTTTTAAGTTCCTTACCCAATATCCCTGGGGTCTTCATCACCGGATCTAAAATGGTATATTTAGACCAGTCCTGAGTTAAAATAAGTCCCTTTTCCTTAGCTATCTTATATAACCTTGTCCCTGGATAGGGAGTACAAATGCTAAACTGAACAAAATTGAGATTAAGCCTTTTGGCAAATCTGATGGTCTTTTTGATGCTTTTTGCCGTCTCTCCCGGAACTCCAATTATAAAACTACCCAAAGCATTGATATCAGCCCTCTTGACAATTTGAACAGCCTTTTCCGCTTGAATCACACTGATCCCCTTTTGAATTAAATCCAAAATTTTCTGAGAACCAGATTCTATGCCAAGGTAAATGGTATGGCAACCAGCTTTCTTCATTATATCCGCAAGTCTTTGAGTGATAGTATTCACCCTTGAGGAAGCAGACCATGAGAGATTCAGATTTTCTTTGATCATTAAGTCGCAAATTTTCTCCACTCTCCTGCTGTTCAAGGTAAAAGTATCATCTAAGAACTCAATCTCCGAGACATCGTACTCGGACTTGAGCACCTTCAATTCCTCTACTACATTTTCCGGACTCCTTGCTCTCCATACCCTGCCACAAAGCTCAGAGGAGGAACAAAAAATACAGGAAAACGGACAGCCCCTGCTGGTGATCGTATTAGCAAAACGATGTTTTCCCACCTTGTATTTATCCATCGGCAAAAGATGGTAAGCGGGAAACGGCAACTTATCCAGATTCTTTATAAAGGGACGATCTTCGGTCTCCACTATCTTCCCATTTTTCCTGAAGGATATGCCTTTGACTTCCTCTAAGGAAAAACCTTTTTCTAAGTGAAGCATAAGTTCTTTTGTTGTTATCTCACCCTCTCCTCTGACTACTATATCTATAAAAGGACACTCTTTTAAAGTTTCCTTAGCTGTAAAGCTTACATGTGGTCCTCCTATAACCACCTTGGCCTTCGAGTTTATCTCCTTAATCAATTCTGCAACCTTATAGGCATCGTAAATGGTAGAGGTGGTGGATGTTATCCCCACTACATCCGGCTTAAAGCCTTTTACCTCCTTTTCCAAACTTCTCATATCGTAATTTAAGGTGGGACAATCAATGATCTTAACCCTTTGACCTTCCACTTCTAAGACTGAGGCTAAATAGGCTAATCCCAAGGGCAAAGCAGTTATTCCCACTGCCTCCCTTAGGGCAAATTTGGAAGGAGGAAGAATAAATAAAGTCCTCATTTCTTAATCCTCTCACGGCTTTGTATCCTCTCTATGAAGGTAA
Source organism: uncultured Clostridia bacterium (assembly GCA_964429955.1). GTDB lineage: Bacteria > Aerophobota > Aerophobia > Aerophobales > B47-G16 > CAYSEE01. The sequence goes on from CAYSEE010000097.1 coordinate 3,804, forward strand.
TTACCACTCCTGCTATTATTATAATGCCAAGAACGCCAATAATTCCCCTTATGAGATTTAATATAGGTCCTGCAAGGTAGACCACCAAACATACACTTATTATGGCTAATCCCAGGATAACCAGTATTCTTATTAACTTCTCTCTACTGCGTTGCTCACTCATAGAATACCACTATGCCTCTGCTCCCTTAAAAGTTCTGCGATAAGCCAGATTTAAGGCCAAAATGGGACCTGAATATCTCCATCTTCCCCCGGAAAATGAGCCAGCTAATCTCCTGAATATTGAGGGAAGAGAATAAATCCTTTGATAAGCCCAGGTAAGTCCCTGTCTTAACTCCTCGGGAGTCATCAACTTGGGGCGAAAAACCACATGAGTAAAATCGTAATTTGACCAATCTCTATCGGTAATCCTTCCTTCTTCTTCTAATTTCTCATACAGTTTCGTCCCTGGCAGAGGCGTGAGAACGGTAAACTGAACCGCATCTAGCTTCACTCTTTCTATAAACTTGACTGTTTTTTGGAAAATACCCTTGTCATCATGGTCA
>CAYSEE010000098.1:0-4309 GCA_964429955.1 uncultured Clostridia bacterium
GCCCAAAAGAGGACTTTTCTGCAAAACTAACGCCCTTGTTAATGCTAATGCACCCAAAACTATTCCCAACATTGTTCCAACGGCAAGCTCTTTTCTGGCTACCCTCCAGATATCCCCTATTCTTATCTCTCCCACGGCCAGACCCCTTACCATTACGGTGGCTGCTTGAGTCCCGGCATTCCCGGCAGAATCCATAAGCAGGGGAATAAAAAAGGATAAGGCAATTACCCTCTTTAAGGCGAAGGAGAAATTTTCCAATATTCCCCCGGAGATAAAGCCTGTTACCACCAATATTAACAGCCATGTTACCCGATGCTTGGCTATAGAAGATGGTTTGGCAGAGATATATTCTTCTGTATGCCCACCTGCCGCACCAAATTTGTACATATCCTCAGTATTTTCCTCTTTAATTACATCAATTATGTCATCTACGGTGATAATCCCCTTTATTCTTTTAGAATTATCTACCACCGGAAGAGCTAAGAAATCATATTTAGCAAGTTCTCTTGCAACTTGCTCCTGGTCCATATCCACAGGAATGGTGATGAGATTGGTATGCATAATCTCATTTATCTTCTCTTCCGGCTCAGCCAAAATTAACTCCTTGAGGGATACCACACCCACCAATTTATCCTCTTTATTCACCACATAAACATAATAGACCATTTCCAATCCTTTTGCCGTTTTTCTCAAATTCCTCAGGGCTTCCTCGACACTCATCTCCTCCTTTGCGCAGGCAAAGTCAGTGGTCATCCTTCCGCCTGCCGTATTGCTCTCGTAAGTCATTAGCTGGCGGGTATCCTCTGCCTCTTCCTCTTCCATAATGGAGAGGAAGCGCGTCACCATCTCCTTGGGCAGTTGCTCAAACAAGTCCACCCTTTCATCGGGAGCAAGCTCATCGAGAATTTTCCCTCTATGCGCTTCGTCAACTGCCCCCAGCAAGGTGAGTTGGTCTTCTTTGTCCATTTTTTCAAACACATCTGCGGCAAAATCCACATCCCACAGAGAAAAGAGAGTAACCTTATCTTTTAGAGAAAATTCCTTTAACGCCTCTGCAACTTCGATTGGCTCATAATCATAGAAGATTTCCTTTAACTCATCCTTTTTATCTTCGGAGAGTAATTCCTTGATCTCAGGTAAAATCAGAGATAATCTGGAAAATTGACTTCGTCGATTTCTTTGAAATGCCTTTGCCATCTTTTCATTCCTTTCAAGGTATTTGAGAGAAGGAAGTATTCCTTTCCATTTTACTCTACCTAAAGTTTTCCCTATGTCAACTTAGCCATTCCTTTGGTCAATTCGTAGTGGTCAAGCTTGCTTGACCTATTTGCCGAGACAAGCTCGACCACTAATCCTACATCCTCTCCTTTAACGGAAAGGAAAAAAGGGGGAAATGCTGAGGTATTTCTTGACTTAAGTAATATTTATTATACAATTCTTTCAAGAAAGACAAATAATTAACTATGAGGTAAATATGAAGGTTTCCAGGAAATTGAAACAAACGGAGGATTTTACCAGGGAGGATACCTGGCGTGTTTTTCGTATAATGGCGGAATTCATAGAAGGGTTTGAAACTTTATCTAAAATTGGGCCAGCGATAACTATTTTTGGTTCCAGCCGTGTCAAAAGATCCGATCCCTTGTACCACAAGGCGGAAAAAATAAGCCGACTTTTGGTAAAGGCTGGGTATGGGGTGATCAGCGGAGGAGGTCCAGGGATAATGGAAGCAGTGAACAAGGGGGCGACAGAGGCAGGAGGCGAGTCCATTGGACTAAATATCGAACTTCCTCAGGAACAAAAGCCCAATCCCTATGTTAAGAAGCTACTCAGCTTTCGTTACTTTTTCGCTCGAAAGGTAATGTTTATAAAATACGCCCAGGCTTATATCATTTTCCCAGGAGGTTATGGAACCCTGGATGAGTTTTCTGAGTCGATTACCCTAATTCAAACCAGGAGAATTCGACCCTTTCCCGTAATACTTATAGACAAAAATTATTGGCGTGGTTTAATTGAGTGGTTCAAAACCGTGCCCTTAGCTTGTGGATATATCTCACCCGAGGATTTAAAGATTTTCCATATGGTTGATGAGCCTGAAGAGGCAGTAAGAATAATAAAAGAATTCTGGGAAAATCCTGCATCGAGGGATAAAAAAAATGAACAATGAGAAGATGATGAAAATAGCTGTCCAGGCTGCCAGAGAGGCAGGCGAGATACTGTTGAAAAATTTTGGGAAAATTAGAGAGGTTAACTTAAAAAGAGATAGCAGGCTCGTAAGCCTTGTAACCAATGTGGATTTAGAGGCGGAGGAGAAGATCACTCAGATAATCAGAAACTCTTTCCCGGAGCATGATATTCTATCCGAGGAAAAAATAAAAACGGAGAGTCATTCTCCTTATAAGTGGATAATAGACCCTCTGGATGGTACCCATAATTACATCAGGGAAATCCCTCTTTTTGGAATTTGCATAGCTTTTGCTTACCAGGGAGAGGTCGTGATGAGTGTGGTAAATCTACCTTATTTTAATCAGATGTTTATAGCTGAAAAGGGCAAGGGGGCATACTTAAATGATGAAAAGATTAAAGTTTCAAAAAGGGGATTAAATGAGACAACTATGATTTATGATAGTGCTATCTTCTTAGATAAGGAAAATATGCTTGATCAGCTTGCCAGATTAATAGACAGGGTTTTCAACATCAGGATGTTTGGCTCGTCCGCTCAGAATTTATCCCTCTTAGCAAGGGGAAGCGTGGATTTGTGCATAGAGTGCTCTGATAAACCCTGGGATTTTGCTGCCGGTGCTTTAATAGTGGAGGAAGCCGGGGGAAGGGTAACGGATTTCAATGGAAACAGATGGACTCTTGATGTGGGAAAATACATCGCCTCTAATGGGAAGATACACGAGGAGGTGTTGAAGATACTAAGCTAAGGGAATTAAATCATCTCGTAAGGAGGAAGAGGATGAATGAATGGATAAAGATTGGTTTTGTTCCGGCTCAGCGAGACCCCTTTGATGAGAACTGGGCTACTGAGATGAAGAAAAGAGTCTTGAAGGCTCTAAAACCTTTATGTGAGGAGAATAAAATAGAGATCATTCATCCAGACGATGCTCTCACTAAAAAGGGGTTAGTTCGTGATGATGAAGATGCCGAGAAGGTCATAAGGCTTTTTAAGGAGAAGGAAGTAGACGGAATTATGATCGGTACTATGACCTTTGGGGATGAGCGTTCAGCTGTCAGCGTCGCTGAAAGTATGCCAGGAATACCAGTTCTTCTCTTCAGCACCAAGGAAGGCCCCTTTACAGAAGATGGAAATAGAAGAGCTGATGCCTTTTGTGGAACTCTCTCCATTGCCTCAGGTCTTCATAGGAGAAAAATCCCCTTTACATTTTTGGGAAATGTATTTCCCGAGGAGGAGGTATTCAGCAAGAAAGTGGTGGAGTTTGCTCAGGTTTGCTGTGCCGTCCAGGGCTTTAAAGGGGCAAGGATTGGGCTGGTGGGACCGCGGCCAGAACAATTTGAGACCTGCGCCATCAATGAATTTCCTATGATCGAACAATTTGGCCAAAGGGTGGTCCCCATTTCCTTAGCGGACGTATTTCACTTAGCTAATTCCCTGAAGGAGGATGGGGAGATATCCAGGATCGTGAAGGAGGTCAAGGCTCACACTGACTGGGAAACGATAGGGGAAGAAGCGCTTGAAAAATCCGCTCGGCTTGAAATCGTGCTAAAGAAATTCGCCAACGAGAAGAAACTAAGCGCTATGGGAGTAGAGTGTTGGTCAGCTATGCAAGAGGTTTACGGTATCTCTCCCTGTCTTACTATGGGAAGGCTCACCGATCAGGGTATTATGACCGCCTGCGAGGTAGATATCTATGGAGCATTGACTATGTTAGTTCAATACTTCGCCTCACTTAAACAAACGGTTCCTCACTTCATCGATTTTACCATTCAGCATCAATCGAGGGACAACACATTTTTAGCCTGGCATTGTGGCAATGCTCCTTTCTCGCTTGCAGCTGAGAAAGGCAAGATATATCTGAGGTCTCATAGCATCCTTGGGAGCACCTTGGGATTTGAGAGAAGCGCCGGAACGGCTGAATTTCAATTAAAGCCCGGTGAGGTAACTATAAACCGATTGGTGGAATATGATGGAAAATTTAAGATGTTAGTTACAAAGGGCAGGATAATTCCCAGTGAGGATAAGCTCAGGGGCTCCTGGAGCTGGGTGGAAGTGGATGATTTAGATAAGCTTTATAGAACCTTGGTCGAGGAAGGATTTGTCCATCACGGTTCCATGATTCATGGAGAT
>CAYSEE010000099.1:0-4290 GCA_964429955.1 uncultured Clostridia bacterium
AACGGGGATTACCCAGGTAGTTTTCAATCCAGAGATAGATAAAGAAGCTCATTCTCAGGCTCACTCCCTAAGGGAGGGATGGGTAATTGCCGTGGAGGGAAAGGTGAAAATGCGGCCATCCGATTCAATAAATCCCAAGTTACACACAGGGGAAATAGAGGTGCTGGTGGAAAAATTGGAGATTTTGAATGTCTCTCAACCCCTTCCTTTTTCTACAGAGAGTGCGATCAAGATGAATGAGGAGGTAAGGCTGAAATACAGATATCTGGATCTGCGAAGACCAATTATGCAAAAAAACCTTCTTTTGCGATATAGGGTGACTAAAATAGTGCGAGATTTTCTCGATAGAAAGGGATTTATAGAAATAGAAACTCCCTTTCTTACTCGAAGCACTCCAGAGGGGGCACGTGATTACTTGGTTCCCTCTCGCTTAAATCCGGGAGAGTTTTATGCGCTTCCTCAATCTCCGCAGCTTTTCAAGCAGCTTCTCATGGTGGCAGGCTTTGATCGCTATTTTCAAATAGTCAGATGCTTTCGAGATGAGGACCTGCGAACAGATAGACAACCAGAGCACACTCAAATAGATATAGAGATGTCCTTTGTTCAGGAAGAGGACATACATAATCTTATTGAGGAGATGTTTGTTGAAATATTTGAGAAAATCCTGGGAATATCTCTTCATCGCCCTTTTCCTCATCTTACCTATCAGCAGGCTATGGAGCGCTTTGGCACAGATAAACCCGATATTAGATTTGGATTGGAGTTAATAGATGTCTCTTCCTTAGCTGCCCAGGGCAGCTTTGGGGTTTTTCAAAAATGTTTGAAGGAGGGAGGTCAGGTTAAGGGAATAAGACTTCCCGGAGGAGCTTCTCTTTCCCGCAAGGAGCTGGAGGAGTTAACCCGATGGATAACTTTTTATGGAGCGAAAGGGTTAAGCTGGATTCTTCTTGCCCCTGAAGGAATAAAATCTCCCTTAGCCAAGTTTTTCCCGAAGGAAGTTCTATTAAAGATAATAAAGCAAATGAGAGCAGAAAGAGGAGATGCCCTTTTATTTGTAGCTGACAAAAAGGAAATAGTTGCCGACTCCTTAGCCCATCTTCGTCTTCATTTAGCAAAAAAATTTAATCTTATCCAGGAGAATACTTACCAATTGGTATGGATTGTGGATTTTCCTTTATTTGAATATGATAAGGAGGGTAGCTTTACCCCTTGTCATCATCCCTTTACCTCACCCAAAGAGGAGGATTTGCCTTTATTGGAGGAAGCCCCTGAAAAGGTAAAAGCTCGCTCTTACGATCTTGTTTTGAATGGAGAGGAAATTGGGGGAGGAAGCATAAGAATTCACCACAAGAAATTACAGGAAAAGATTTTTAGCATTTTAGGGATAGATTCTCTTAAGGCGAGAGAGAAATTTGGTTTTCTCCTGGACGCTCTCTCCTTGGGAGCCCCACCTCATGGAGGGATTGCTTTAGGGTTGGATCGCTTGGTGATGATACTGGCCGGGGCAGAGTCCATAAGAGAGGTAATAGCTTTTCCTAAAACTCAGAAAGCAGTTTGTCCTTTAACGCAGGCTCCTTCTGAAGTAGATGAGCACCAACTTAAGGAGTTGCATCTTAAGGTGGAAGAGTGAATTGCGTTAAGGTTGCCTTAAATCTTCCCTTAGATAAACTTTTTTATTATAAAGTGCCTGAGGAGCTCACAGGTCAGGTTAAGATTGGAAAAAGGATACTTGTCCCCTTCCAGAAGAAAAAGCTCATTGGTTTTGTAGTAGAGGAAGTAAAGGAAAATCATAAGAATTTAAGGGAAATAATCAAAATAATTGATGATTTTCCTCCCATAGGGAATGATCTCCTTCTTTTGGGAAGATGGATAGCGGAATATTATTGTTGTTCCATAGGTCAGGCTCTTCATTCTGTTCTTCCCATTCAATATCCTTTTAAAGCCGACAAAGATAAGCTAAATAGAAAAAAATCCTCCTTTTCATTACCCGTGAGCCACAAATGTAGAGGCGAAATGGATGCTCTCTTGAAGGAGGGAAAAGTTATCCTTTTAAGGGTGGAAAATTGGGAAAAGAGGATAGATCTTTATCTTCAATTAATAAAAGGGGTCTTAGAGAAAAATAGACAGGTTATTTTAATTGTCCCTGAGGTTAGCTATATACCCCCCTTACAGAAAGCACTCCAGAATTTCTATAAAGGTGAGGTGAGTGTCTTTCATAGTAAGCTTAGCCCCAGGCAGAGGTATAATCAATGGTGGAGGATGAAAAGAGGAGAAGTGGATCTGGCTATAGGGACACGCTCGGTTGTATTTTCTCCTTTCCCCAAAGTGGGTTTAATTATAATTGAAGAAGAGGAGAATTTGGCGTATAAACAAATAGAGGTTCCTCGCTATCATGTCCGAGAAGTGGCTATTAAACGAGCAGAGATAGAGCAATTTCCCATAGTCTTATTTACCCAAAGTCCCTCTTTGGAATCCTGGGAAAGAGGAAAAGAGGGAGTTTACAAATCGATCAGTTTCTCCAAAGATGTTAAGAACTTTCCTCAAGTGGAGGTGGTGGATTTACGTAAGGAAAGAGATAGAATTTTCTCCTCTCCTTTAACAAAGACGATCAGGCAGGAGCTCGAAAAAAATAGGCCCGTGCTTCTTTTTTTAAGTAGGCGTGGCTATGCTAATTTTCTCCTTTGCAGGGAATGTGGGGAGGTAATTCGCTGTCCTAATTGTAATATAGGTCTTACCTTTCATTTAAGGGATGATTTAATCTGCCATTATTGCGGCTATCGACAAAAAGCTCCTCAGGTTTGTCCTCTCTGCAGAGGGAAAGAGCTTCATCGAGTAGGAGTAGGCACAGAACAGGTGGAGGCAGAGGCTAAAAAGAGATTTTCAGGGATCGGCATCAGGCGAGTGGACCTCGACGCTATTAATTCTCCTTTGGCCTATAAACAGCTGTTAAATAATTTTAAGAAGGGGAAAAGTGATCTACTTATAGGAACACAATTACTCATCAAAGAGGAAATTTTACAAAGAGTAAGCCTGGTAGGTATTATTTTAATCGATACCTTACTGAATTTACCTGATTTTAGAGCAGGTGAGCATGTTTTTCAACTTCTTATGAAGATTAAGAAGTTGATGAGGGGAGACGGCAAAATTATCATTCAAACTTATAATCCCGAGCATTTTGCTTTATCTACGCTGAAAAAAGGCAAGGAGGAGGCTTATTATGAAGAGGAGATGAGAATAAGAGAGGAATTAGGGTATCCACCGTACCTGCATTGGGTAAGGATTCTCTTGGAGGGGAGGAATAAGGATAAAGTAGAGGAGGCGGCCAGGCGGACTGAGGAAAAGTTAAAAGGAGAAAAGATAAGTTTTTTAGGACCCTCTCCCTGCCCTTTTAGCAGAATAAAAGAAAAATACCGCTATCATTTAGTCTTAAGGGATGAGAGTTTAGTTAGAATTAGAGAGGTTTTAAAAAAGAGGCTTATTTCCTTATTTGTCCATTTTTCCAATGTTAAGGTGGCAATAGATGTGGATCCATTGCGAACTATGTAATTTTAAAGGAGTTTTCAAATGATCTCTAATGAAATTCGGCGAGAATTTCTGAATTTCTTTAAACAAAGAGGACACCTTGTTCAGCCTTCGGCGCCTTTAGCTATAAATGATCCTGAGCTTCTCTTTACCATTGCCGGAATGGTTCCCTTTAAGACCTTCTTCTTGGGGGAGAAGACCCCTCCTGCCTCTCGCATAACTTCTTGTCAACTTTGTTTTCGTACCAATGATTTGGATAGGGTAGGGCAGACCCCTTATCATCATACCTTTTTTGAAATGCTTGGCAATTTCTCTTTCGGCGATTATTTTAAAAAAGAGGCCTGCGAGTGGGGATGGGAGTTTATAACCAACTGGTTAGGACTGGATAAATCGCATATATGGATTACTATATTTAGAGAGGATGAGGAGACTTATCAAATATGGAAAAAGATTGGCATTCCTTCATCAAGGATATTAAGAAGGGATGAGAAGGATAACTTCTGGGCTTTGGCTGAGGTAGGTCCTTGTGGTCCGGACACGGAGATTTTCTTCGATAGGGGAGAAAAATTTGGTTGTGGAAAGGTAAATTGTGAGCCTGGTTGTGATTGCCGGCGCTGGGTCGAAGTCTGGAACCTGGTCTTTATGCAATTTAACCGGGATGAGAAGGGAAAGCTTTCTCCTCTACCCAGAAAAAATATTGATACAGGAATGGGGTTGGAGAGAATAACCTCTGTGGTACAGGGAACAGGTGATGATTATCAAACTGAA
>CAYSEE010000100.1:0-4279 GCA_964429955.1 uncultured Clostridia bacterium
TTATTGCTGGATAATAGGAGGAGGATTGTTTATTATGCAATTGATTTAAGGTTTATCTTGTATATTATATTTCGTTCATCTCATGTGCTTCATTAAAAAAACAAAAAATCTTGAAAATAAAATTGAGGTCAAACCAAGGTAGTGGCAAAGCTTGTCTTTGCTATTATGTCGAGCAAGCTCGACCACTACAATCTATGCCTTGGGTGAAAAGAAAATAAAGGGGTGAATAGATGTATATAAAAGGAAAAGGAGTGATATTGGGCATCATTTTATTGATGATGGGAATGTTCTGTTCTAACACAAGTCAAGGAGGTGAAAAGATGACCAAATTAACGGAGAAAAAAGCAGTAATGATCATAGCGGAGAGAAACTTTCGGGATGAGGAATTGTTAAAACCCAAGGAGATTTTGGAAAAACGGGGAGTAAAGGTAACTGTCGCCTCTACCTCATTGAATGTAGCTAAGGGAATGTTAGGAGCAAGGGTAAAGCCAGATATACTGGTTAAGGAAATAAAGGTAGATGATTATGATGCGATTATCTTTGTAGGTGGGTCAGGAGCCAGCCAATATTGGAACGATCCCCTCGCTCACAATATCACCAAGGAAGCGGTAAAAAAGAATAAAATTTTGTGTGCTATCTGTATCGCGCCGGTCACCTTAGCCAATGCAGGAGTTTTATCCGGGAAAAAGGCCACTGTGTGGCCTTCAGAGAAAGGAAAGTTAGAGGCGAAGGGGGCATCTTATACTGGAAACCCGGTTCAGGTGGAAGGAAAAATTATCACTGCTGAGGGTCCTCAGGCAGCCGAAGAATTTGGCAGGAGTATAGTAGAGGCCTTGTCAAATTAACCGGGAGTTCCTCGGCCCCATCACTTGACTGAAGTGGAGAAAGTAGTATAATAATCATAATGAGAGGAGAAAATTTTTAGTAGAAATAGTGAGCTAAAGAAAGTCGGGTCTAAATCAAAAGAAAGAGCTATCCTGGTAGCTCTAAAGGGAAAAGAGTTTGCTAAATTTTCCCCCGGGTGGACAGTAGAGGATTCATTAGAAGAGTTAGTACATCTTACAGAAACAGCGGGCGGAGAGGTCTTAACGAAAGTCATTCAGGCTCGGTCTGTCCCGGATAGCGCCTTTTACGTTGGAAAAGGTAAGGCAATAGAGATAGCTAATTTGACTCAAGAGTTAAGCGCAGATTTAGTCATCTTTGATGACGATCTGACCCCTGTCCAACAACGCAACTTAGAAGATAAGACCCAGGTCAAAATCATCGACCGAACGCAGCTTATCCTGGATATTTTTGCTCAAAGGGCCCATTCAGCAGAGGGTAAAATACAGGTAGAACTGGCTCAGTTAAACTATCTGCTTCCTCGACTTACGGGGAAGGGAGTCCTTATGTCCCGATTAGGAGGGGGAATAGGAACGAGGGGTCCGGGAGAGACAAAGCTCGAAATAGATCGCCGGAGAATTAAAGAGAGAATTAGAAGACTAAGGGGAAAAATAAAGGAAATTGAACAAAGAAGGGAGATTTTAAGAAAAAGGAGAAGGCGAAGTTCCTGTTATGTAGCGGCAATAATAGGATATACCAACGTAGGTAAATCTACCCTTCTTAATAGCCTGAGCAACGCAGGAGTAAAGGTGGACAACAGGTTATTTGCTACTTTAGACCCTACCATACGAGGAATAACCCTGCCTAACCATCAGAGCTTACTTCTTACCGACACAGTAGGTTTCATCAATAAATTACCCCATCATTTAATAGCCGCTTTCCATGCCACTTTGAGGGAAATAGAGGAGGCGGATCTTCTTATCAACGTCCTTGATGCCTCACACCCCAAATTAGAGGAGGAAAATAGAGCTACCTATTCTGTGTTAAAGCAGTTAAGGGTGGACGATAAACCCGTGATCAACGTTTTAAACAAAATTGATTTGGTAAAAAATCATCATCTTCTGTCACGGCTTCGCAGAAATTTTGATTCAAGCGTTGCCATATCGGCTTTGCATAAAGAGGGATTGGAAAATCTTTTGAGCAGGATAACTCAGATTCTGGAGAAAAAAAGAATATTCGTTGAGCTTTCCCTTCCATACCAGAGAAGCGACTTAATTGCTCTTATTCATAGAGATGGGGAAATACTAAGCAGAAAATACAGAGATGATAAAATTGCCCTTAAGGTAAGGGTAAGTCCTCAATTAGCCGGGAGATTAATTAAATACAGGAGGAACACAGTTAAATGAAGATAGCCATTGGGGCTGATCACGCCGGATATGAACTAAAGGAGGAGATAAAGAGCTTCTTAAAAGAAAAAGGAATAGAATACTATGATTTTGGAGTCTACGAAGCTAACTCTACCGATGATTACCCCGATACAGGGATAAAAGTAGCCGAAGCAGTAGCTAAGGGAAATTTTGAAAGAGGAATTCTCATCTGCGGGACAGGATTGGGAATGTGCTTAGCAGCCAACAAGGTTCCCGGAATAAGGGCCACCCCTTGTTACGGAGTCCTCGCTGCTCGCCTTTCCCGCGAGCATAATGATTCCAATATCCTCACCTTAGGAGCTCGATTGATTGGCAAAGATTTGGCCATACACACAGTAGGAGAATGGCTAAAGGCAAAATTTCAAGGGGGAAGGCACAAAAGGCGATTGGATAAAATTAAAAAGATAGAGGAAAAATATTTCAGAGGAGGTGTAAACATTAGTTGGGTCAACGATGGGCATTAGTAGCCCTTTTGATAATTTGCATAGGGCTATCGGCTTTCTTCTCGGGCTCGGAGATCGCCCTTTCTTCCCTGGACAAGCTAACCCTGAAGACTTTGATTAAGGAAAATAAAAGGAAGAGTCGTTGGATAGAATCGCTTCTATCCAGGCCCTCTCAATGGCTGATCACCATCCTGATTGGAAATAATCTGGTTAATATCGCTGCAGCCAGCCTGGCTACCCTTTTGGTAGGAGAAATAGTAGGAGGGGCTCCAGGAAAGGTAGCAGGAATAGCCATCGGGGTAATGACCTTTATAATTCTGCTCTTCGGGGAAATAGCTCCAAAAAGATATTGCCAACAATATGCTAAAATTATTTCATTGAAAGTAGCCAAGCCAATTTATCTTCTCTCCATAGTCTTCAATCCCATTGTTAGAACCTTAACCTTCCTCAGTCAGGGTATCTTAAAAATTGCTAATGTAAAGGAATTTAAGAGGGAACATCCAATCACGGAAAAGGAAATCCATACCCTCATTGATATAGGGGGAGAGGAAGGTGCCTTAGAAAAAGGGGAGGAGGAACTGGTTCATAGTGCCTTGGAATTTGATGAAACTCAAGCTAAGGAGATAATGGTCTCCCGTACCAAGATGGTATGTATTGAACAAGAGGCCACTTTATCGGAGTTAATAGACCTGGTAAAAAAATCCGGTTATTCAAGAATACCCGTCTATCAAAAAAACATAGATAATATAGTGGGATTAGCTTACATCAAGGATGTGTTGAGCCTTCTTCCTCGGATAAATATGAATTTAAAGGTAAAGGAGATAATGCATCCCCCCGTCTTCGTTCCCTATACCGCTCGTTTAAGTGAGCTATTTCGCAGGCTTCAAAGGGAGAAAACTCATCTGGCCATCGTAGTGGATGAATATGGAGGGGTAGCTGGTATGATAACTATGGAGGATCTGCTGGAGGAAATTGTGGGGGAAATAGAGGATGAATATGACCGAGAAAAGGAGAAAATACAGGTTCTCAAGGATGGATCTGCCATAATTGAAGCAGATACAGACATCGATGAGATCAATGAGAGGCTTGGCACACACCTGCCAGAAAAGACGGACGCTTTTGAATCCATAGGTGGATTCATCATTGATCTTTTAGGGAGAATCCCTGAAAAGGGAGAAACAATTAAATATAAGGATCTTAAGATAGTGATAGTAGACGTGGATGAAAGACACATAAAAAAGGTCAAGCTTTTAAAATTGTAGTGGTCAACTTATGGAAATTTCTCCGCTTCTACTCAGGGCGAACTTGGTACAGAATGGGCCAATTATCTCATAAACTATGGTGGTGGCCACAATAGTGGTGAAGATGATGCTGCCCACTTCGGGAAATTCCATCTTGGCAATTAAGGCCACTCCCAGGGCCACACCAGCCTGAGGAATTAAACCAAAACCTAAGTATTTCCTTACCGGGGTGGCTGCCTTCGACAAATATCCCCCTAAGGATGCCCCCGTTAGCTTACCCACTATACGAAAAAGAAGATAGGTAATCCCCATCAGTCCCAATTTTCCCAATAAACCTATCTCTAAA
>CAYSEE010000101.1:0-4232 GCA_964429955.1 uncultured Clostridia bacterium
TAATCAGCTTCCTTACCTTATCAGCCTGATCATATCCTATTTCCAAAGCTAACAGCTTCCCTTTACTCAAAAATCGAGGAGCCTCCCGAACAATTCTTCGGTAAAAATTCAAGCCGTCTTTTCCTCCATCTAAGGCAATTCTGGGTTCTTTTTTAACCTCAGGAGAGAGCTTTTCCATCTCATCGGTAGCAATGTAAGGGGGATTGGATATTACAAGATCCACCTTCCCCTCTAAATCCAAGCCGTATAACGGGGAAAACATATCCCCCTGTAAAAATTCGATCTTGCTTTCTATCTTGTAAAATCGGGCATTCTGGAGAGCTACCTCCAAAGCCTCCTTAGAGACGTCTATAGCATAAGCCCTGGACCCCTTTATTCTCTTCACCAGACTAATAGCGATATTACCACAGCCTGTCCCTAAATCCACGATAAGGAAGGGCCCTGATGCTCTATTTCTACCTTGAACCTCGAACATTGAACTTTGAACTGCTTTTAAGGTTTCTTCCACTAATACCTCCGTCTCTGGGCGAGGAATGTAAACATTCGAATTCACTTTGAACCTAAGGTCCATAAAACCTTGCTCTCCTATGAGATAGGATAAAGGAACATAATGGGAACGCTTGAGAACTAACTTTTTAAAAAGGGCAAGTTGGGAAGAGGAAAGAAAACGGTCAAATTCAAGATAAAGATCCGGACGACTTTTCTTTAAGACATACTCGAGTAATAGCTCAGCATTTAAACGAGGACTCTCAATCTCCCTTTTCTTAAAATGAGAAATAGCCCATTCCAAAATTCCTTTAATTGTCCAGTTCCCCTTTTCCATTCCTCTAAACGTTATCTTTATATATCCGGCGAACTCCCCTGCCTATCCTGGTTAAAAGCTCATAGGGAATGGTGTTTGCTCTGAGGGAAATCTCCTCTACGGAGATTCTTTCTCTTCCCTGATCCCCCCATAAAACCACCTCATCTCCCACTTTTACGCCTGTTACATCCCCCACATCCACTATAATTTGATCCATACATATTCTCCCCACCACAGGGGCTCGCATTCCCCTGACTAATACCTCTGCCTTGCCCGATAAAGAACAAGGATAACCATCGGCATATCCAATAGGCAAAATAGCGATAGAGGTAGCTTGAGGGGTAATATAAGTTCGACCATAGCTAATGCTTGCTCCAGCGGAAACTTTTTTAACAAATACCACCTTACATCTTAAGCTCATAGATGGCCTAAGCACAATACTACGAGAAACCTCAGGAGAAGGGTAGTATCCATAAACTATAAGACCAGGCCTCACCATATTAAAATAAGACTCTGGGAGGTTCAATACCCCCGCACTATTAGAGGTGTGTACTAAGGAGGGATAAATACCCTTTTTCCTTAAACCCTCTAAAACACTTTGAAAACGCCTAATTTGAAGGTGGGAAAAGGTCTTATCTCTTTCCTCAGCAGAGGGAAAGTGAGTATAAACCCCTTCTATCTTTATTCCCTCCAAACTTCCTACTTCCTCGATGAAAGAAAGAGCCTTTTCCCAAGGAATTCCCAACCTTCCCATTCCTGTATCTATATTTATATGAACTCTTACCTCTCCTTGAGATTTTTTGGCCACTCTGGAGATTTCCTCAGCCATCCCTTTGTCCAGAATAGTGGGACAAAGATGATAATGTATCAGTGGTTCTGCCTCCTCCTGAAGTAAGGGGCCTAAAATTAAGATAGGGACAGTAATTCCTGCTTTCCGAAGTTTAACCCCCTCCTCAAGGTTATCTACCGCCAGAGCATCCACTCCTTCTTTCAAAACAGCTTTACTCACCTCTATCATTCCATGCCCGTATCCATCCGCCTTTACCACCACCATAATCTTAACAGACGGCCCTATCTTTTTCTTGATCTCTCGTAGGTTATGACGGATAGCTGCTAAATCAATTGTCGCCCATACTGCTTTATTCATCTTGTTAACGCCGGCTCTATCTCAACCTTGCTTTATCTCCTCATATAGATTCGCCATCTCCATAGCGGAAATAGCCGCATCCCACCCCCGATTTCCTGCCTTAGTTCCTGCCCTTTCAATAGCTTGCTCTAACGTGTCAGCGGTGATCACGCCAAAGATAACGGGTATTTCCTCCCTCATAGCCAAACTTGAAATCCCCCGCGCTAACTGAGTAGCTACAAGATCAAAATGAGGAGTTGCACCACGAATGACAGCCCCTAAGCAGATCAAAGCATTAAATCTTTTGCTCTTGGCTAATCTCGAGGCCAAAGAAGGTATCTCAAATGCACCGGGAACCCACACCACCTCGATATCCTCATCTCTTACCTCATGCCTTAACAAGGCATCTGTGGCTCCCTCTAAGAGTTTCTGGGTGATAAACTCATTAAATCGGGAAACTATGATTCCAAACTTTAATCCTTTTCCTTTTATCCTTCCTTTAAAGACCTTCATTTTCTCTCCTCTCTTTACTCTTCACCCTTTACTGGAGTATGTAGCAGATGGCCCAACTTCTTTTGCTTGGTTTCAAGATATCTCTTGTTATTCTTGTTAGGCTTTACCTCCAAGGGGATGCGTTCACTAACCTCAAGACCATAGCCCTTTAATCCTACAATTTTACGCGGATTATTGGTTAAAAGTCTGATTCTGTGCAGTCCTAAATCGGCTAAAATTTGAGCTCCGATACCGTAATCGCGAAGATCGGCCTTAAATCCTAACTTATGATTTGCCTCCACTGTATCCATTCCCTTATCCTGAAGCTCATAGGCTTTGAGTTTGTTTAACAGCCCTATCCCCCGTCCTTCCTGATTTAGATAAAGAAGAACTCCACAATCACTTTCTCCTATCATACGCAAAGAAGCTTCCAATTGCTCTCCACAGTCACAGCGTAAGGACTTAAATGTATCCCCGGTAAGACACTGCGAATGCACCCGTACTAAAACATCCTCTTTTCCCTCAACCTCTCCTTTTAGCAGAGCAAGGTGAACTCTTCCCTCAAGGAGGGTTCTGTATGCGATCAACTTAAAATCTCCGTAGCGCGTAGGAAGGGATGTATAGACTTCCCTCTTAATTAACTTTTCCTTCTTCCAGCGATAGCTTATGATATCGGCTACGCTGCATATTTTAAGATGATGTTCCTTGGCAAAGGACAAAAGCTGGGGAAGCCTTGCCATTCTTCCATCTTCTCCCATCATCTCGCAAACAACTCCCGCAGGATAAAACCCCGCCAACCTGGCTAAGTCTACCGCTGCTTCAGTATGACCTGCCCTTACTAATACTCCCCCCTCTCTGCTAATTAAAGGAAATATATGGCCTGGTTTGGCCAAATCATCTTCCTTAGTTTTTGGATCGATGAGAACCTTTATCGTCTGAGCTCTATCGTAGGCTGATATCCCAGTAGTGGTGTTAGATTTAGCATCCACGGAAACGGTAAAGGGAGTACCCTTCAGGGAAGTGTTTTTTCCCACCATAGGAGTAAGACCTAATTCCTTAGCCCTTTTCGAGGTTATGGCCACACAGATCAATCCTCGTGCATATTTTGCCATAAAGTTTATTATCTCAGGTGTAACACAGGAGGCGGGGATTATCAAATCACCCTCGTTCTCTCTCTCCTTATCATCTACCACAATCGCCAATTTACCCTTTTTAAAATCCTCCAAAACCTCTTCAACCTTGTTAAGCTCCATCTTAAGATACTCCTAACTAATAACCAACCTTTTTTAAAAACTCCTCGCTGATTTCTCGTCTTCGATAATTGCCTTCCCTTACCAGCTTCTCTATATATTTAGAGATTATATCCACCTCTAAATTAACCAGATCCCCCTCTTTTCTCAGACCCAGGGTGGTATTTTCCAGAGTAAAAGGGGTAAGGCATACTGTAAAATCATCTCCTCGTAAGCTCGCTATGGTCAAGCTTACCCCTTCTAAGGCAATGCGTCCCTGATTAACTACGTATTTTTCCAGAGAGGGGGGAAGGTGAACCTCCATCACCGTTTCTTCCCTTTTTCTGGTTATACTTTTTATCCTTCCCACCCCATCTATATCCCCTGTTACTATATGCCCTCCTAACCTTGTGGTAAGGGAAAGGGATCTTTCCAGGTTTACCCTGTCTCCTTTCCTTACCTCTCTTAGGTTAGTCTTATTCAGGGTTTGAGGCATTACCTCCACTAAAAAGCTTTCCTCATTCACCCCTATCACTGTCAAGCATACCCCGTTCACAGCTATGCTGTCGGCCTGCTTTGTCCC
>CAYSEE010000102.1:0-4154 GCA_964429955.1 uncultured Clostridia bacterium
GGTCTCAAAAGCGGTGAGATTTAAACCCGGATTCGGCGGGCAACTTGATAAATTTAATAGGTTGCCGAATCCAGGTTAAACATTTTATGGAGAGGGGCTATGAAGATAGGGATGATGAGTGCCTGGAATCAGACCTCTGGTGTTTCCATTCACGCAGAGCTTGTAGGCAAGGAATGGGTAAAGGCGGGGCACAGTTTGAAGGTGTTTTCTTTTTTAGAAGAGGACTTTCATGGACATGCGCTTATAGGAACGGATGAGGAGTATGTTATAAGATGCTTTGGAACCCCTATGAGGTCGAATTACCTCAACCCCATCCCATTTTTAAAGGAGGATTATGACTTCTTTGTTGTTCAGGATCCGGGCATGCTCCCCAGAGACAAATTGGCGAAAATTTTCCATCATATAAAGAAGAAGGCGAGGACAATACTTAGCGAGGATGTTCATAAACCTGTTTAGGGAACTATAAGACTGATCCTGAGGTGATAAGATGATCAACTTTATCTCTACCTTCCCGCCAATGATGTGCGGGATAGGAAGTTATATCAAATACCTGGTTTCCCATATGCCTTCTGAGAGCTGGAGGGTGACCTCCTTTAAGTTAGATGAATTTTTTCAGCCTCCGGAATCTTCTGAGTTTGTTGACCAGGTCTCCTACGAGCTTTCCTTAACAGACCGGGGTCTACCTTCCTCTCTGGAAGGGGATGTTGTCTGGTTTCAGCACACTTTCGGGATATGGAGGGAAGATCCCTCGTATTTTCTTAAATTTCTCGAGGACGCCAGAAAGAGAGGTAAGAAGGTAGTGGCGAGCTTTCACACCATCCATTTTCAATCTTCTCAGACAAACTCAGGTATGAGAAAAAATGAGGAGGACCTTTTAGAAAGGGCACTTCCCTTACTGGATGTCCTGACCGTGTTCACCTGTGGAGCTTACCGGGCTACGGTTAAAGCGTTTCCTACCTATAAAGATAAGGTAGTGGTAATTCGCCATGGAGTTCACCTTTATCCAGTGCTCAGTCGAAGGGATGCCAGGGTGAAGTTAATTAGATATTTAATCAATCAGGCGAAGATTTCTCCCGAAAAGAAGCAGGAGCTTAAGAGAAATTACTCTCATCTCCTCTCTCCCGAGACCATTATCCTGGGAAACTTTGGTTTTCTCACCGCCGATAAAGCCTTCTCAGAGCTTTATCGGTTTCGTCAGTTCCTCCAGAGGAGACTTCCTCGTCATCGAATAATAACCTTTATCATCGGGAAAATTCAAATGAGGAAGGACAAGAAGATAAGCGAATTTTTGCCCCTTCTGGAGGGATTAAACTCCCTTCACGATGGAGAGGGAAATCTCTTCTTCGAGGATTACCTTCCAGAAGAACTTCTTCCTCTGGCCTTAAGAGCTCTGGATTTTACCATCTTCTGGCCCCGTAATGCTACCCAATCGGGAAGGGTGTCCCATGCTCTGGGAGCAGGAACTTGTGTGATTGGACGTAACATAGAGGGGATTGGGGAGACCTTAAAGCTCTGCGGACTTCCGGTGGCCAATAGCTTAGAGGAGTTAGCAGAAATAGTGGGGGAATTTATCCTGCATCCTGAGCTAAGGGAAAAGGCGGAGAGGATGGGCAGAGAATACGCTGAGCGATATTCCTACGAGGTTCAGGCAAAAAAACATCTTCTTCTTGCAGAATCCCTTATGGCTAATAAAAAACTTCCTGTCCTGGATGAGGAACCTTAGACCTCCTCATAAATACCACCCATTTTAATGGGTGGTTGCTTATGTCCTTAGCGAGGCGGCGGTTTTAACTGCCGTAAGGATAGGTGAACAATGATCGAGGATTCCAGAAATATTCATCGTGTAGCCTTAACTACAGTGGGCTGCAAGGTAAATCAATATGAAACAGAGCTTTTGCGAGAGCAATTCAGAGAGATAGGCTTTAAGATAGTTTCCTTCAAGGAGAAGGCGGATCTATACCTCATCAATACCTGCACTGTAACCGAGAGAGCGGATCAGAGCTCGATAAAGTTGATCAGGGAGGCGAAGAGAAGAAACAAAGGATCTTATATAGTGGTGACTGGCTGTTACGCTGAAGCGAAAGGAAATGAGCTTAAGGAAAGATTTCCCTGGGTGGACCTGGTAGTAGGAAACAGGGATAAATCAAAGATACTTCGGATGGTTACCGGTGATGGGAAACTTCCTGCCACAGCCTTATGCATCAACGACTTTTATGGGCACAGCCGGGCTTTTGTAAAGATAGAGGATGGATGTAATCAGTTCTGTGCCTATTGCAAGATTCCCTATGTTCGGGGGAGTCGGATTTGCAGCCGAGATCCCGATGAAGTCCTTCAGGAGGTCAAAAATTTAGCCAAAGGTGGCTTTAAGGAGATCGTGCTCACCGGGGTTAACTTAGGACTTTACGGAAGAGATTTTCCTTCCCAAATTTCCTTAGTGGACCTACTGAGGAGAATAGAAAGCCTTTCCATAAAGGCAAGGATAAGGTTAAGCTCCCTTGAGCCCCACCTGCTTTCTTCTGAACTGCTTAATTTGATGGCTCATTCCTCCAAGATCTGTCCTCACCTGCACATTCCTCTGCAAAGCGGGGACAAAGAAATTCTCAGGAGGATGGGAAGAAAATACACTCCTGACCAATATAGAAAGTTAATTGGGGAGATCAGGAGAAGGATTCCCTCAGTGGGTATTACCACCGATGTGATGGTGGGCTTTCCGGGGGAGGGAGAACATCATTTTCAAAATACCCTTCGTCTTATTGAGGATGCCCGATTTAGCCGACTCCACGTGTTCAGATTCTCTCCTCGAGAGAACACGAGGGCTTTCTCGATGAGACCTCAGGTAGATGAGAGAACGAAGAGGGAAAGAAGCAGGGTATTGAGAGAGCTGGGGGAAAGGTTAACTGAGGAGTTTATCTTACGTTTCTTAGGAAGTAGCTTAACAGTCTTGATAGAGAATAGACGAGATCCTGAAACTGGCCTTCTGTGCGGATATACGGACAATTACATCCGCGTTCTTATAGAAGGTAATGAGAATTTGAAAAACAAGCTGGTTATGGTAAGATTAACCCAGGTAGTGGACGGAGTGGCAAGGGGGAAGGTGGAGGAATGAGGTGATCTATGAAACCACCGCAAAGACTGCGAGATTTAAATAAAGATGAATATGAGAAGATTTTAAAGAGAAGCCAGGCAAAGATAGAGGAAGTCCTTGATACGGTTATTCCCATAATAAGGGAGGTTAAGAAATACGGTGATAAGGCAGTTTTAAAGTTTACTGAAGAATTTGACAAAGTCCGTTTATCTCGCCAGGATATCATTATCACGAGAGAAAGAATAGCTGAAGCTTACCAAAGTGTCCCTCCCAAGGTCATAAGCTCGCTAAAGAAGATGCGTCAACAGGTATGGGATTTTCATCAGCGCCAGATGAGGGAAGGTTGGGAGGTTAGGAGTTCATTTTCGGAAAAGGATGAGTATCGATTAGGACAAAGGTTCATTCCCATTCAGAGGGCAGGAATATATGTCCCTGGAGGAAAGGGAAGATACCCCTCCACGGCAATAATGGCCATAGTTCCGGCGAAGATAGCCGGGGTAGAGAGGGTGGTCGTAGTTAGCCCACCCAACCAGGATGGGGTGATGGCCGATGTAGTGATGGTGGCCGCTGACATAGCTGGAGCTGATTTGATAATCAATGTGGGTGGAGTGCAGGCAATAGCTGCCTTAGCCTACGGCACGGAGAGCATTCCCAAGGTTGACATAGTGGTTGGTCCGGGAAATATTTACGTTACAGCGGCGAAGGCTCATCTTTCAAGTTTGGGCAGGATAGCCATAGATTGTCCGGCTGGCCCGAGCGAGATCTTAGTCCTTGCTGATGATTCGGCAAATCCTGAATATATTGTCGCTGACATAATCTCTCAGGCTGAGCACGACGAGGATGCCTGTTCAATATTGATAACGGTCTCTGAGAGGCTGGCTCAGGAGGTTTATAACCTTTTGGATGGCGAAATTGACCGAAGTCTGAGGAAAGATATAATCAAAAAATCCCTGGAAAGTTATGGAGCTATCTTGATAGCAGATAACTTAAATGAGGCAGTTAACTTTGTAAATGAGTTTGCTCCGGAGCACCTGGAGATAATGACCTCCGAACCCGAAAAGATTCTTAA
>CAYSEE010000103.1:0-3083 GCA_964429955.1 uncultured Clostridia bacterium
GAGTTCGCTAAAAGGAAAAGTTAGTGCGCTTAGCTTATCTTCCCGCCTTACTCTCCCCTATAATATCTTGCCTTCAATGTCTTTGTTGACAAAAAACTAAATCCATATAAAATAAGGCGAAAATGGGAAGCAGCGTGTATTTCATTTGAAAGGGAATTTTAGGATGGAATTACCGGGAGAAAGACTGATTGAGGAAAGAAAAAACAAGCTTAAGGAATGGATAAGGGAGGAGGGAAATCCCTATTGGGAGAAATTTGTCCCCGATCATTCTACACAACAGATAAGAGAAAAATACGAGAGTTTAAAAGCAGGGGAGGAAATAGGTTTGGAGATCTCCTTAGCAGGAAGGATTATCGCTCGACGGGGACATGGAAAGGCCAGCTTTATTGATGTAAGGGATGGATTGGGCAGGATCCAGGCTTACGCTCGTAAAGATATCTTAGGAGAAAGATATTCTCTTTTCCAGAAGCTTGATCTGGGCGATATTATAGGGATAAGAGGGAGGGTTTTTAAAACCCGCACGGGTGAGCTCACCATCAATATTTCAGACTTTACCCTGCTTGCGAAATCCCTTCGTCCTCTTCCCGAGAAATGGCATGGCCTCCAGGATATAGAACTGCGCTATCGCAAGCGCTATTTGGATTTGTTGTTCAACCCCGAGGTTAAAAGATCCTTTCTCATACGAGGGGCCATAATTAGGTGCATAAGGAATTTTTTAGATGAAAGAGGATACTTAGAGGTGGAAACTCCGATGATGCAGCCTGTTCCTGGGGGTGCCACAGCCAGACCTTTTCGAACCCATCATTACGCCCTGGATAAGGATTTTTACCTTCGGATAGCTCCGGAGCTTTACTTGAAGAAGTTAGTGGTGGGGGGATTGGAAAAGGTATATGAATTAAATAGGAATTTCAGAAATGAGGGTATGGATAGATTCCACAATCCCGAGTTTACGATGCTGGAGGTTTATTCTGCTTATGGTGACTACAAAAAGATGATGAATCTATCCGAAGAGCTTATCTGTGAGACAGTGAGGAGGGTAAACGGCGCTCTTAAAATTAACTATCAGGGGAATGAAATTGACCTGTCCCCTCCCTGGAGGAGGATGACTTTTAAGGCGGCCCTTAAGGAAATAGGAGGGATAAAGCTCGACTATGAAAACGAGAAAAAGCTCAAGAAAATTGCCTCTGAAGCGGGATTAAGGGTGGAGGACTTGAGTAAATCCCAGATACTTGAGCATCTCTTAGATAAGAAAGTTGTCCCTAAGCTAATTCAACCCACCTTTATTCTTGATTATCCCGAGGAGACCTCTCCCCTGGCAAAGAGAAAGAAGGATGAGCCTTCTTTAATCGAGCGTTTTGAGATATTCATAGGAGGAGGGGAGATAGGGAATGCTTATTCTGAGCTAAATGACCCCATTGAACAGCGAGAGAGGCTGATGAGGGCGAAGGCAGAAGAGGGATCGTTGGACGAGGATTTTTTGGAAGCATTGGAATACGGAATGCCTCCTACAGGAGGCCTGGGGATAGGAATAGACAGGTTAGTGATGTTGTTGACCAATTCTTCTTCCATTCGAGACGTGATTCTTTTTCCTCAGATGAAGCCGAAGGCAGAAAAATAAGTCGAGCAAGCTCGACCACTACTTTATAGCTCTATCAACCAGATCAATAAACGGAGGAGCGCTAAAATGGGATTGTGGATTTATTTGAATGGGGAGTATGTCTCTGAGGAAGAGGCAAAGATTTCGGTTTTTGATCATGGATTTCTTTATGGAGATGGGGTTTTTGAGGGGATAAGGGCTTATGGGGGGAAGGTCTTTAAATTGGAGGAACACCTCAAGAGGCTGTACGATTCGGCCAGGGCCATTGCCTTAAAAATTCCCTTATCAAAAGAGGAGATGAAGGGGAAGGTTCTGGAGACTTTGAGGAGAAATAAGCTTAAAGATGCCTATATTCGACTGGTAGTCTCTCGAGGAAAGGGAGATCTTGGCTTGGATCCCCTTAAGTGTCCTCATCCAGAGGTCATTATTATTGCACATAAGATAAGCATATATCCAGAGGAGCTTTACGAGAAGGGATTGGAGGTGGTGGTTGTCTCTACCCGAAGAAATATCCCCTCCGCCTTGGACCCCTGCGTTAAATCCTTGAACTATCTTAATAACATCTTAGCCAAGATAGAGGCGAATTACAAGGGAGTGCCAGAGGCGATAATGTTAAACAAGGATGGCTACGTAGCTGAATGCACAGGGGATAATGTATTTATTGTAAAGAATAAAGTTTTAATTACCCCTCCCACTTGGGTGGGGATCCTGAAGGGGATCACTCGGGATGTGGTAATCCATTTAGCCCGAAAGGAGGGGATTTCCGTTCGGGAAGAGGTGTTTACCCCTGCCGAGCTTTATGCAAGCGATGAGTGTTTTCTCACGGGAACCGCAGCGGAAGTTATCCCGGTGACGCGGGTGGACGGAAGGATTATTGGAGAGGGAAAAGTGGGGGAGATTACCAAAAAATTGATAAGGCAGTTCCGCCGGTTAACTCAAACAGAGGGAACGCCCATTTACGAATGTCAAGGAGGTTAAAGAATGGCTAAAGTTTATTACGAGGAGGATGCGGATCTGGAAGTTTTAAAGAAGAGGACAATCGCTGTAATCGGCTATGGAAACCAGGGGCATGCACAGGCACAAAACCTGAAGGATAGTGGACTGAAGGTGATAGTAGCAGACCTCAAAGAAAGTCCCAATTGGAGGCAAGCTAAGGAGGCGGGATTTGAGGTTATGGAGGCAAGGGAAGCAGCTCAAAGGGCGGATGTGATTCAGATATTAATTCCCGATGAATATCAACCAGAGTTATATAAAAGTGATGTAGCCCCTTATTTAAAGGAGGGAGATGCCTTAGCCTTTTCCCATGGATTTAACATCCACTTTCATCAGATTGTTCCTCCTGAGAATGTAGATGTCTTTATGGTTGCTCCTAAGGGACCGGGGGTCTTGGTGCGAAAAATGTACCTTGAGGGAAAAGGTGTCCCTTGCCTGATTGCTGTTGAACGGGATGCCACTGGGTCGGCGAAAGAGTTAGCCTTAGCTTACG
>CAYSEE010000103.1:3093-4052 GCA_964429955.1 uncultured Clostridia bacterium
AGGGAATTGGAGGGACCAGAGCCGGGGTCATAGAGACCACCTTCCGGGAGGAGACGGAGACGGATTTATTTGGAGAGCAGGTGGTCCTTTGTGGAGGAGTTACTGCCTTGATCAAGGCTGCTTTTGAAACCCTGGTAGAGGCAGGCTACCAGCCAGAGATGGCCTATTTTGAGTGCTTACATGAGCTGAAGCTAATCGTCGATTTAATTCAGGAAAGTGGGCTAAGTGGGATGAGAGCCGCTATCAGCAATACAGCTGAATATGGAGATCTTACCCGTGGTCCGCGGATCATAACGGAGAGGACAAGGGAAGAGATGAAAAAGATCTTAAAGGAAATTCAATCCGGTGAGTTTGCCCGGGAGTGGATACTGGAAAACAAAGCCGGCCGTCCCGTCTTCAATGCCCTGTATAAGAAAGATGAGGGACATTTAATAGAGAAGGTGGGTAAAGATTTAAGGAAGATGATGGGCTGGCTTAAAGGAAGGTAAAATTGACGAAACATACCATCGCCGTTGAGGTAGAGAATCGATTTGGGGTGTTGGCACGTATTGCTTCTTTGTTTAGCGCAAGGGGATTCAACATTGATAGTCTGGCGGTGGGAGAGACGGAGGATCCCACCATATCTCGTATGACCTTGGTGGTTCCGGGAGACGATCAGGTTATTGAGCAGGTCATCAAACAACTTCGTAAGTTAATAGATGTCATTAGGGTGGTAGACCTGACGAAAGAGGATAGGGTAGAGCGAGAGTTGGTTTTAGTAAAGGTAAAGGCCAGGGGGGCGGATAGAGCAGAGATTATGCGCATAGTGGATATATTTCGGGCAAAGGTGGTGGATATTCATCCCGAAACTTTTACCATAGAGGTAACAGGGGCGGAGGAAAAAATCGAGGGGATCCTCGCCCTCCTTAGGCCCTTCGGAATTAAAAAACTGGTTCGCACGGGAAAGATCGCCCTTCCCC
>CAYSEE010000104.1:0-4004 GCA_964429955.1 uncultured Clostridia bacterium
AACCGTTGAGCTTCCTTCTCCTCGATCTTGCTTATGGCAAATCCTGCGTGAACAAGAACATAGTCCCCAACTTTTGCATCAGGCAAAGCAGCAAGACTTATCTCTCTTTTCATACCTCCAGCTTCAATCCATCCCTTATTTCCTTCTTTTGAGATTAGTTTTAAAGGAATTGCAAGACACATTTTCTTACCTCTCTTTGGCCATACCTTTTCTACTGCCATCGTTGACTAATCTTTGATAGGCCACCACGGCCTGCCCTAAGGAAATCCCCCCATCGTTGGGGGGGAGCAAGTTGTGCGAAAGGATTTTAAATCCTGACGAGGTTAAAAGGTAGATTACTTGTTTTAAAATTAAGCTATTTTGAAATACTCCTCCGGAGAGTGCAACCTCGTTTAAATTCCAGTGATTCCTTAAAAGCTCGCATACCTTTAGAACAATCTGACTTAAGGTCCAGTGAAACTTAGTAGCGATAACTACCGTATCCTTCCCTTCTCTGCGCTCCTCAATGATGGCCTTTACCAGGGGCAGGGTATCTATGATAAATCCCTCTTTTCCCTCGACGACCCGAAAAGGATAGCTCTTTTCTTCCTTATCCTCGGCCAGCATTTCCAGCTCAATTGCCGCCTGTCCCTCGTAGTTTATCCTTCCCCTTATTCCTAAAATAGAAGATACCGCATCAAACAATCTACCTACTGAAGAGGTAAGAGGAGAGTTTATCCTCCTGCGGATTAGACTTTGAACAATGCTGATCTTTTCAAATTTTACCAGATCGGAAAGAATTTGGCAAGCAATATCGTCACACCGATCCCCGTAAATCTCGTATAGATAAGAAAGTGCCATTCTCCAGGGCTCTTTAATAGCTGCTTCTCCTCCCGGAAGAGGGATGTACCTGAGGTGAGCTACTCGTTTGAATCTGACCTGGTCAGCGATCAAAAACTCACCTCCCCAGATATTTCCGTCGCTGCCCAGACCACTACCATCAAATGCCACTCCTATAACTTCTCTGTCTATTTGTTTTTCAGCTAAAAGAGAAGCTATGTGGGCATGATGATGTTGCACCAGAATAAGAGGCAAGGAATTTTTTTTAGCGTATTCTCTTGCTATGATTGTTGAGGCATAATTGGGATGCATATCACAGGCTATAACTTGAGGCTGGCAATGAAAAATTTTTTTGTAATGTTCTACTCCTTCCTCAAGGGCTGAGAGCGCTTCCAGATTTTCCAGATCGCCGATATGATGAGAGAGAATGCCATAATTTCCCTTTAAAAGGCAAAAGGTGTTCTTTAGATGTCCTCCCGTAGCTAACACGCACTTTTTAGCTTTAACATTCACCTTTAGAGGCTGAGGAGCATAACCGCGACTTCTGCGGATGATCATCGATCTTCCCTCTACCACCTTGCTCACAGAATCATCCACTCTGATTTGAATCTCCCTGTTATGGACAAGGAAGGCATCGGCAATCTTGCCCAATTTCTCAAGTGCTTCCTCATCCTTGTAGGCAATAGGTTCTTCGCTTATGTTTCCGCTCGTCATAATCAGAGGGACTTTTGCTCTTTCCAAGAGGAGATAGTGCAGGGGAGTGTAAGGTAGCATTACTCCCAGATATTTATTCTTGGGTGCGATTTCCTGGGGAAGGAAATCATTGTCCTTTCTTTTTAAAAGGACAATAGGTTTGCGAGGAGAGAGAAGAAGATGTTCCTCTTCCTCCCTTATCTTACAGAATTTCTTAATTTGCTCAAGAGTTAGCATCATAAGAGCAAATGGTTTGTCTATACGATTTTTCCTCTTTCTCAGTCGAATGATTACCTCGCGCTGTGTGGCGTCACAGGCAAGGTGGTATCCTCCTATCCCCTTAACCGCCACGATATTACCTTTTTTTAATAGTTCAGCAGCAAAAGAGATAGGGTCATTGGTTTCGATCTCTTTACCTTTCCTATCGACAAGCTCTACCTTTGGCCCACATATCCAGCAGGCATTTGGCTGGGCGTGAAATCTTCGATTGGAGGGGTCATTGTATTCCGACTCGCAATCCTTGCACATCTTGAAAACGTTCATAGTTGTGCGTTCTCGATCGTAGGGGATGTCCTTTATTATGGTGAATCGGGGGCCGCAGTTGGTGCAATTAATGAAAGGGTAGCGATAGCGTCTGTCTTTGGGATCGAATAGCTCCCTAAGACAGTCCTCGCAGATGCCGATATCAGGTGAGATGGGAAGGAGACCTTCTTCCTCCTTGCGGCTTGATTTAATCTTAAACTCTTTATAACCGATGAAGGGAAGCTCCTGATAGTCAATTTTCTCAATTAGGGCAAGAGGTGGGGATTTAACATAAATATCCTGTAAAAATGAGTTTATATTCTCCTTTTCCCCTTCTACCTCCATCTCAACTCCCTTGGTATTGTTGAGAACGTATCCACGTAGAAAGTAACTTTTAGCCAGATTATATATAAAAGGGCGAAAACCTACTCCCTGGACTATACCCTTTATGCTGATACGTAATCGGTTAAGCTTCTCTTTTTTCTGTACGGATAAAAATCTTTCGATTTTTTCCACATACCCTCCTCTTTTCGTTAACTTAGTTTAACTGATTTACCAGTGCTTTTATTGCAGCCTCCACCTCAGAACTCAAACCAGCTCCCCATCGAAGCTGTCCAGGCTGAATGCCCAGGATAAAAACCTCTGCCTTGGTTTTTCTCCTCAGATAGTCTAAAATAAAAGCTAAGGACAAAGTATGAGTGGAGACATTCGACTGAGGTTCGACCTCCTTGAATAATTTGATCCTCCCCGGAAAAGCACCAAAATCAAGGGCATCTACGATAAAGATCCTTTCAGGCTCTATTTTCACTATGGGTTCAACATAGTTTTCCGGCATCTGACCTCCGTTAAAAAGATACATTTGAGAGGGTCTGATTTTTCCAGATTTTTTCAGCTCTTCAATAAACTTACATCCTGCTCCGTCATCCCCTTTCATTGGATTTCCCACTCCTAAAAATACTACCTTACCATGAAGGTATCTTTTTATTTCCAATTTTCGTAGCTCTGTTGTTTCTATCGGTAGATTCGGCGAGCTTCAAAAAGATTAAACTTTTTCCAAAGGATAATTTATCCCCACTCTTCCTTTAGGGTAAGTTGCTTTCTGCAGTTAGGACAGAGAATTCTTAAATTATCTGCTCGTTCGAGGGGAACGCCTTTTGTTTTTGGAAGTTTTTCCTTAATTACTTCTATGTCCGTTAAGGAAGTTATGAATAAATTAGGGTTAGAGAAGATGAGGGGTCCTAATCTATCTATAATCCAGGCAAGGTGTTTTCTTGTCGTTATGGGTTTTCCGCAATGCTCACAAAATACCAGTTTATCCTCTATGCTGGTCTGAGCCTCGTTCCTGGATAAAACCGCCAAATCATACTTGGTGGTGAGCTTTATACCTTTTTCTGTAAGGCAGTTGGCCTGACACTGACCACAGAAGATACAGCGATCGTAATGAAGAATTAACCTCCTCTTGCCATCGGGTGCAGGTTCTTCGATCTTTTCAATAGCTCCCGGAGGACAAACATTAGCGCAGGCTCCACAAACCACACATTCTACCTCATCAAACTCCGCCTTGCCCCGGTACTCAGGAGCAGCAGGTGAGGGAGTCTTTGGAAACTTGGTAGTATAAGGAGGACTGAAGAGAGAGGTCAGAGCCTCCTTTAGTTCTCTAAGTTTTGGGTATTTCATTAACTTCCTCCATCAAACCTTTTCTTTTTTCTCCTCGTATTTGTCCACTACACTTTTTTCCCACAGCTTAATTTTGCTTCTGTAGGCAGCATGGGCAATAGCGTGGGCAGCAGTAGGAGAACTTAATATCACGAACAAGATAGCAAGCAAGCTTTTCGCCAGAAATCCTGCAGCTAAAAACGTTCCAAAAAGTATAAAACAGGTGCCCAGGGTCACACACTTGGTGGCTGCCTGAAGCCGGTTGTAGACATCAGGAAGTCTAACCAACCCGATACACCCTAAAAGGTCAAATA
>CAYSEE010000105.1:0-3938 GCA_964429955.1 uncultured Clostridia bacterium
GTCGG
This sequence comes from uncultured Clostridia bacterium, assembly GCA_964429955.1. Lineage (GTDB taxonomy): Bacteria > Aerophobota > Aerophobia > Aerophobales > B47-G16 > CAYSEE01. Next base: position 6 of record CAYSEE010000105.1, read on the forward strand.
CTTTGCCGATCGGGCCGTTGAGGGGGAAATGCGAAGCATGTCCCCCTCAATATGAAGCCTGCGACTACCCCCGGCGAAATTTCCATCCTTAAGAGGAAGAATAGGAGGGGGTTATTGGGAGAGGAGAACTAAATGATTGATGAGAAAACTTCTGTAAGTGAGATTATGAGGCGGGCCTATAAAAACGGGATTTTAATTCCCGCTTTTAATGTAGCGCATTTGCCGATGATCAAGCCCATAGTGGATACCCTGAAGGAAATGCGCACCTTTGCTCTGGTGGAGGTTGCCCGTCCCGATGTGGAAAGGTTTGGAGCAAAAAGCTTTCAGAGCGTGGCGGATGAGTATGGTAGCCTGGCCGATCGAAGGTTCAGCCGCCTCCATCTTGACCATATTCCGGTGATCGACGAGGATGGCAAAAAAGTTGATTGGATAGCCTTGATAAAGATGGGGTTGACCCTTGGGTATGATTCAGTGATGATCGATGGCTCAAGGCTTCCCTTAGAGGAGAACGTCGCCATTACCCGAGAGGTGGTGGAGCTTTCGCACAGATATGGACGACCGGTTGAGGCTGAGCTGGGTGCAGTCTTAGGTCATGAGGCCGGGCCTCTTCCTCCCTATGAGGAGCTTTTTCGCTCTGGCAGGGGATTTACCGATCCAGAAGATGCTGAGCGATTTGTAAGGGAAACGGGAGTGGATTGGCTCTCGGTGGCCATAGGCAATATTCATGGGGCGATAAGCGGAGTGGCCAAGGACAAAAAGAAGATTTCAGCCAGGCTTAATATAGACCATCTCAAGAGGATTAACCGGCTGACCAAAATTCCTCTGGTTCTTCATGGTGGTTCGGGCATCCCTAAGGGGTACGTTATGGAGGCTGTCAAAAATGGGATAACCAAGATGAACATCGGAACCTCTATCCGGCAGGCCTATGAGCGCTCCCTCCTGGAAAAGCCGGATGATGTTGAGGCAGCCCAAGAAGAGGTGGCATTGGAGGTGAAGCGTTTAATTGAGGAATATGAGGTAGAGGGAAGCTGGGAGCGATTGTAGTGGTGGAACTTGCTCGGTCGTAGTGCAGACCTTCAGGTCTGCCTATTCTGGCAGGTCTAAAGACCTGCGCTACATAAGCCTGGTCAAAGAAGCTTGACTACTATAGATGGGGAAGAACAATGAAAGCGGCTGTATTACATAAAATAGGTGACTTAAGATATGAAGAGGTGGAAATTCCTCGATTAAAAGAGGGGGAGGCTTTAATTAAGGTAAAGGCCTGTGGCGTGTGTGGCTCGGATATACCCAGAGTGATGGAGAAGGGGACTTATTCCTTTCCCCTTATACCAGGACATGAACTCTCAGGAGAGGTGGTAAAGATAAAGGGAACACCACAAGGATTTAAAGAAGGGGATAGGGTAGCGGTGTTTCCCCTCATACCTTGCCATAAGTGCTCTTATTGCAAGATGGGAAGGTACAATCTGTGTGATAATTACAGTTACTTAGGTTCGAGGTGTAATGGTGGATTTGCTGAATATGTAAAGGCCCCGATGGAGAATTTAATTAAAATTCCCCAAAAGGTGAGTTATGAGGAGGCAGCCTTGACTGAGCCTGCCTCTGTAGCTCTACATGGTTTAAGGCGGGCTAAAATGGATGTAGGAGATAAGATAGCCATACTGGGCACAGGACCCATCGGCATTCTCTTAGCTCAGTGGGCAAGGATATGGGGAGCAGGTGAGATATTTTTAGTGGATATTGATAAGAAGAAATTAGAGGTAGCTCGAGAATATGATTTCGCAAAGCTCATCAACGCTGTGGAAAGCAATCCCATGGAGGAGATAAGAAAGGATACCAAAGGAAGGGGTGTGGATATAGCCATTGAGGCAGCAGGCACCCCTACCACCTTTAAGGAGTCGATAAAGTTAGCCAGAAAAGGGGGAAAGGTCATCTTTTTAGGAAATATGAGAGGAGAGGTAACTCTTCCTGAGAACCTTATCTCCAGCATCTTGCGCAAGGAACTAACCCTGTACGGAACCTGGAATTCGAGCTTTACCCATCTTCCCAAAAATGAGTGGGCAACCTCTCTTCAATTTATGGAGAAGGGCAAGCTGAAGGTAGGACCGTTAATCACCCATCGCTTCAAATTAAGGCAGGCTAAGGAGGCTTTTCAGATGATGTACGAAAAGAGAGAGTTTTATAATAAGGTGATATTTATATTTTAGGAGATCATTAAATGAAAGCAGCTGTGCTTGAGGATTTGGAGAAAATAGTGGTAAAAGAGGTTGAAACCCCTAAGATTGGACGAGGAGAGATATTGGTTCGAGTAAAATCCTGTGCTGTTTGTGGTTCTGATCTTAGAATCTATCATCGGGGAAACCCCAGAGTTAAACCTCCTCAGATAATCGGACATGAGGTAGCGGGGGAGGTAGTTAAAGTAGGGGAGGGGATAGAGAACTTCAAGATGGGAGATAGGGTTGCCTTAGGAGCTGATGTTCCCTGCGGAGTTTGCAGGTTCTGCCGAAATGGATTGGGGAATAATTGTCCATTGAATTACGCCATCGGATATCAATTTCAGGGAGGATTTGCCGAATATATCCCCTTAAATGAGCTCACGGTCAAATACGGACCTCTGCACCCCATTCCTAATGGTTTGAGTTTTGATGAGGCTTCCTTAGCTGAGCCTTTAGCCTGTTGTATTAACGGATACGAGCTGGCAAATCTTAAGTTAGGGGATACTGTGGTCATCATTGGAGCAGGCCCTGTGGGCCTGATGCTTGTTGAACTGGCCAAAAATTTGGGAGCGGGTAAGGTGATTCTTTCTCAAAGGTCCAAGAAGAGGCTGGAAATATCCCGGAATTTTTCCGCCGATATCTATATCTCAAGCTCGGAGGAGGATTTTGTGAAGCGGGTTATGGAGGAGACGGGTGGTGAGGGTGCGGATGTGGTGATGGTTGCTTGTGCCAATCCCTCCGCTCAAGAGGAGGCCCTGAAGGTGGTGGGACATCGGGGAAGGGTGAACTTCTTTGGGGGGCTGCCGCCGGGCAGTCCGAGGATAAGTATAGATAGCAATCTCATTCATTACAAGGAGTGCTTTGTCCTGGGCTCCCATGGAAGCGTTCCTCGACAGCATAAATTAGCCTTAGAGCTCTTAGCTAAAGGGAGGATAAAGGGAAGGGACTTTATTACCCATCATTTTAGCTTAGATGAGATTGAGGAGGCTTTTAAGGTTGCCGAGGGACATAAGGGACTGAAGGTGATGATTAATCCTTAAGAAGGAATAAGATGAAGGTAAAACTTTCTGCCTCGATTATGTGTGCTAATTTCTGCAACCTGGAAGAGGACATTAAGCAGTTAGAGGAGGGAGGGGTGGAGTATCTTCATTTCGACATTATGGATGGACATTTTGTCCCCAATTTTACTATGGGACCTGATATATTGAAGGCAGTGAGAAGGATAACTTCCCTTCCCTTTGATACCCATTTGATGATCGAGAACCCGGATGAGTACATTCCCATCTTCATAGAGGCGGGAAGCAGCCTTATCTCCGTTCACATAGAAGTATCTCCTCATCTAAATAGGACTATTCAGCTTATAAAAGGGAAAGGAGCCAGAGCCGGCGTGGCTTTAAATCCAGCTACTCCCCTTTGTCGACTGGATTACGTATTAGAGGATGTATCCTTTGTCTTGGTGATGACGGTTAACCCTGGCTTCGCCGGTCAGAATTTGGTTCCTGGCACTCTGTCCAAGATCGAGAAGCTAAGGAATATAATTGAGAAAAGAAAATTAAATGTGGACATTGAGGTGGATGGAAATGTGAGCTTTGCCAATGCTTCCCTTATGGTAAAGGCGGGAGCTAATATCCTCGTATGTGGAACATCCAGCATTTTTAAGCCAAATCTGGGAATTAAGGAAGGGATGGAAGTAATCGTCGAGCCTATAAAATAGCAACGG
>CAYSEE010000106.1:0-3861 GCA_964429955.1 uncultured Clostridia bacterium
AATTTATCCTCCTTATCTTTCGCATTAGTGAAAAGCTTTTGTAGTGGTCGAGTTTATCTCAACTTTAAGTTTCTAACAACTCAAGATGCCTCTTGATGTGGACTGAAACTTCCCTGTAGTGGTCATCCTCGTTCTTGAACAGGGTTTTATAAATGCGATCCCGGAAGAGAAAATTTCCCTCTCCATCCTTTGCACTTAAAACAGAGCCATAGGTTATGTGAATGAGCTGGCGAGAATCCTGCTTCTTAAAAAGGTCCTCTAACCTATCATCGGGAATTTCATCCACCTCGGGAATGCGAGAAAGGTCAGTGGTTACATAGTAGGAGGCTCTATCCTTTTCAAAATTCTTGAGGGCGAAATGGTGAATTTCCCTGTAGAGGGAGGGATTTTTTCTTGCTATGACCTTTATCGCCTCAAGATAGCTGGTCCCGGCAGTCTTAATGTGAAAAAAGCTGTCGGTTTTTTGTGCAAATATGGGGTAGATCAAGAATTTGTCGCTTCCAGAGTGAAGAGAGAGTTTGTATCCACCAAACATTCTCGTTATGGCCACATGCAGGGAAAGCTCTCTGACAAACTCCTCCACATCTCCAATGTAATCTATACCCTTTTGCCACTCTCCTATAAAACGGAGGGCAAGGCTCTGAAAGTCCACTTTATTTCTTCGAAGCTCCTGCACAATGAACACGTGAGCCAAAGGAGAGGTAGGAGTGGAAGTCTCATCTACAGAAACCTCAAAGTCGAAATCACCTCTTTTGTAATCATCTAAGAATTTATAACATTTCACAGTGTGTTTTAGCGCCTCGAGATAGATAAGTGCGACCTCTCGCAGAGACTTCTCATCAAATTCCAACCTCTCTCCGGCTATCAAATAGCTCTTGCCCAAATATAGCCTCTCCAGTTCCTTTCTCTCCGACAGCGATCTGTAGAGCTTATCCTTCTTCTCCTCGCTCAGTTTAAAGACATCATCCCTTACGAAATCAGAAGGGTCTACGGTAAACATAGTATATCCGCAATCCACAGCCCCTCTTAAATCCTCTATCCTTTTCACATGGTCGGCATCAGCCCCAAAGGGCCCTTGATACCCAGCCTCAAAACATCCCCAGATGGCGTCGTCTAAAACACCTTGCCAGTCCCTGCCTGTTCTGGACGTCTCCCTCACGGACTGCTGAGCTAAAATAGGAAATATATCTTTACCCTCAAATGCCTGAACGTGAGCAGGGGTTGCTATTCCCAAACGATCTCCCGTACCAAAGGATGCCCTTGCGCTACAGGTAGAAGGAGATAAATGGGGGAAAATCCTTCGTAGAAGGACAAGGTTGTGGTGATTTATGTAAGCTATCCTCATAGTTAATTTATTTCCATTTACCTTTAAATCGACTAAAGGCTCGCCCTCGAATTTCTCGCAAAGGCTAAGAGAGCCAATCACCACCAGATACTTTCTCTTATCGTCTCTTACCATAAAGAAAAAATTATTCCCTTCTAACCTTACGGAAGAGGGATAAACCCTATATCTATTAGAATAGACCTTGGAAAAGGATTGTAAGATAGCTTTCTTATTCATTAAGTTCTCCTTTCAAACTAAAGATCCTTGCTTGATTTTCATACATCAATGCTTTTACCGCCCTTGCTCCGCCATCATATGACATTTGCCCATCCGCGATAAGCTTTCCCACTGCCCTGCAAATTATCCTGTCGAAAACCTCAAATCTGCTTCCTTCTGACAAAACCTTCCTACCATCGCAGACAGGCCCTCCGCTTGAAGTAAGCAATGAGGAGCCTGCAATATGAAGTAGATACTGCTCCATAATGTAAGGAGCGTCATTATGCCACCATGGAAATCCAGAATGGACGTTGGGAAACGCTCTCTCCAGCATCAAGTTAGTGTGGGCAAACGTCTGGTTCATCGGGTATAATATCAAGTGCCCTTGATCTTCGCTTTCCCCGCTAAAAAACCTCGATAGCAGAGGTCTAAGATTTTCCACAATATTTACGTTTTCAGCTGCAACATCCCCTCCCACGTCAGCTCCCCATCTCTTAAACAAATATTCATTTGCATTCCTTACGGCGCCGTAATGTATCTGAGTGACCATGCCCCTTTCCTGATTCATCTCACAGAACTTGTGCATCATATATGAGATAAACTGCCGTGTCTCAACGGATCTTATATCAAACTTTTTTCCTCTATCATAGGCCTCTCTGAAAATTTGCTCGGCTCTTTTTTGGCTGACATTTAACCCACAGGGCTCCAACAACCCGTGATCGCTTGCCTTCGCTCCCATCTCTGCAAAATAAGCATGCCTTATCCTCAAGGCTTCAACAAGGCCGTTAAGGGATGTGTCCTGCCTGGTTAACTGACAAATTCTTTCAACATTTTTTCTCCAATCCTCGCTGAAGATATTACAGTAAGCATCTGGCCTAAAGGTAGGCAAAAATGTGACATCTTTTATATTTTTAGCCATCTTATGATAACGCAGGTCATCTATAGGATCATCAGTTGTGCAGATAAGCTTTGCTCCAATTCTTTTAAGTATTGCCTGAGGAAACATCTCCTCCCCTCTTAAGAGCTCATTCGCCCTTTTCCATATCCTCTGCCCCGTGTCAGCACTGAGCAATTCCTCAATTCCAAACATCCTTTTTAAGTCCAAATGCATCCATTGATGGACATGACTTCCCTCAAGGTAGGGGAAAACCTTGCTTAAAGCCATCCATTTCTCGTAATCCGATACATCCGGATCCCTGGCAAACTCTTGAGAAAAACCGGGAAACTTTGCCGCTAATTGAATGATGTAATGATCACAATTTGCATATTCTTTTCTCTCCTCAAGAACCTCCGCTCTCCAAATATTTGGAAAAGGCTTATTCTCCACAATTTGCCTTAAATTATGATGTGTATGCATATCGACAATTCCAACTTTTTTTCTGAACGGGACCGCTACATCGTGGTATAGTCTTATCCCTTCCTGTGTATCCAACAACCAATTAGGACCTAAAAATTTATCCTCCACCTTCTCACCTCTTAGAAGTCTTAATTAGGACCCAAGCTCCTCCCTCACTGCTCGTCTGCTCTCCTCTTTTACCTTATCCAAATGCTCCTCTAAGAGCTCAAGAGAAAGGGTTAAATCCCTATCCATCATTGCGCAAATTAAGTTTAAATGCTCCCGTAAGGCATCTTCAATGCGATGCTGAAGGTGACGAACTATGTTAACAAGATCGAAGATTTCTCCAAAAGTTTCACTTAAATACTCATTGTTGCAATGACCGATTATCAGCCAATGTAGCTTTTTATCTGTCTCGTCAAAGAGAGCTCTGTCCTTTTTAGCAAGATAAATATGCTGCGCCTCTTTCACCTCTCTAAATAGCTCCTCTAACTCCTCCTTTGGGATGGCAAAAATACTTGTTCTCAAGGCAAACATCTCCAGAGCCTTCCTTAAATCGCATATTTTCCTTACCTGATCCTCCAATAAATTCACAACAAAATATCCTCGCCTCGGGCTTACTTCAACCAATTTCTTTTCCACAAGTTTATTTAGCGCCTCCCTGACAGGCGTCCGGCTCGTCCTGCACTCCTGAGCCAGTTGATCGATATCAATTTTCTGCCCTGGCTTTAATTCCAAATTGGTTATCTTTGCCCTGATAACATCCACAATTTGTTCGGATAAACTTTTATTGATAACTTCCATAGCAAGATATTTGAGGGGGCAACGTTTCACATCGGGCTAAGCCGATTCCTTAGGAAGATCCCCTCCAATATAGGTCTGCTCCTCCTTTTCTTAGGCTTTTCGTTTAGTCAGACATTAGTTAATCCCGGATTCGGCAACCTATTAAATTTATTAAGCTCTCCGCCGAGGATGTTTTGGATAA
>CAYSEE010000107.1:0-3840 GCA_964429955.1 uncultured Clostridia bacterium
TGCCCTCATCGTCTAGTGGCTAGGACACCGCTCTTTCAAGGCGGTAACGGGGGTTCAATTCCCCCTGAGGGCGCCAATGCGGGGTTAGCTCAGGGGAAGAGCGCTTGCCTTACAAGCAAGAGGTCGTTGGTTCGAATCCATCACCCCGCACCATATGAAATGAAGAGGAGCTGAGGTAAGCGAGGCATATCTTGTGAAGAGTGATTTATCTTTGCTCGTCAAATTACAAAAATTAGATTTAGAAATAGATAGTGCTATAGAAGGAAGGAGGAGCTTGCTTTCTCAAATTCGAGAAGCGGAGAAGAAAATTCTTCAATTAAAGGAAGACTTATCCAACAAGGAAACAGAACTGAGACAGATCCGAAAAGAAAGGAGGGAAAAAGAAAAGGAAATAGAAGAGATAGAGTTGTTGTTGGATAAATACGAGGAAGAGAAATATAAAATTAAATCGCAAGAAGAATTTACTGCATTGGAAAGGGAAATTGAGCAAGCACAGAAGAAAAAGGGTAAATTAGAGGATTCTCTGCTGGAGTTAATGGAGGAAGAGGAAGAGTTAGCCGATCATCTTCCCTCTTTTAAAGAAGAGGTGAAACGAGAGGAAAAAGATGCAGAAGAAAAAAAGGAAATTCTAAGCAGGGATTTAGAAAATTTTGATCACAAAGAAAAGATATTACAAGAAAAGCGGAGGAATTTAGTTTCTCAAGTGGATTCCCTTCTATTGGAACAATATGAACAACTGCGAAAAACCAAAGATAAAATTGCCGTTGTTCCTGTCAAAAATGGAATCTGTGATGGTTGCAATGTGAAGGTCTCTCCCTCCTTAATCGGCCGGGTCAAACGGGGGGAAATTACTTACTGTGAAAGTTGTAATCGTATACTATACATCTTTTAAAGCGAAGCGATGAAAGAGAGGGAGCAGCGAAGGACGCCCGCGGGAGGCATGAAGTGGATCCTTCCTTAAATATAGGCGAATATGCGCATTTTAGGCTTAGATGTAGGAGATAAGACCATAGGAGTGGCTGTAAGCGATCCCTCCAAGAGGATAGCGCAAGGGGTGGATCAGATTAAGTGGAGCAAACCTACTCGAGAATATGCTATAAAGCGCGTTAAGGAACTTATCTCCCAATATGAGATAGATAAGATAGTGGTGGGATTGCCCAAGAATATGAGAGGGGAGGAGGGATTTCAGGCAAAGAAAGTGCGAGATTTTCTGGCCTATTTATCCTCAAAGGTAAAAATCCCCACTATTTTAGTTGATGAAAGGCTATCTACGGTAATAGCGGAGAAAGTTTTAAGGGAGGCAAGGGTAACGTTATCAAAGCGGAAAAAAAATATAGATAAAATAGCCGCAGTTATAATTCTACAAAGTTATTTGGATTTTCAGGCTTTTAAGGAAGGTGAAGAATGAGTTTTAAGAAATTATGGTGGAAAAATTTGATAGCAATAGGAGCAGTTTTTTTAACATTTTTGTTTATCTCACAAGTTTTTCTTCCTTTCTATGGTTCAGGAAAAGTGAGCGTTGTTATCCCTGAGGGCGCAGATTCCTTTAAAATTGCTCGTATTTTATCTCAACAAAGAGTCATAAAAAGTAAAGCTTGTTTTATCCTCGTTTCCAAAATTTTAAACTGGGAGAAGAATCTCAAGGCAGGTAGGTATGAGTTCAACTCTCCCAGTATGCTGGAAGTCCTATCTAAATTAAGAAAAGGTGAGATAAAGGTTTGTAGAGTTACAATACCGGAAGGGCTTCCTAAGTGGACGATAGCAGATATAATGAGTCAGAATGGAATAGTGGAAAAAGAGGATTTTTTAAGCATTGTGGACAATCCCCAGGAGCTTGAGGAAAGCAATTTTTCCTTCTCTCTGCCTAAGAATACCTTAGAGGGATATCTTTATCCAGATACTTATTACTTTGCTAAAGGGGAGGATCCTCAAAAAGTTGTAAAGAAGTTCCTTTCCCGCTTTGAGGAGAAAGTGCTTCCTATTTATCAAGAGGCAAAGACTGAAAATAGCCTTTCCTTAGAGGAGGTAGTGATCTTGGCCTCGATTGTGGAAAAGGAAGCTCAAATTTCCTCAGAGAAACCTATGATTGCTGCTGTTTTTTATAACCGCCTTAAAAGGGGAATGAGGCTCAGAGCAGATCCTACGGTAAAATATGCCTTAGGTGATTTTCGTTCTAAATTAACTCGCCGTGAACTAAAAACTCCCTCTACCTATAATACTTACCTTCATTACGGGCTTCCTCCCAGCCCTATTTGTAATCCGGGAAGGGATAGCATTTATGCAGTCCTCTATCCTGCTAAGGTAGACTATCTTTACTTTGTAGCTCGAGGGGATGGTAGCCACAAATTCAGCAGGACTTATGGAGAACATCTAAGGGCAATTTCCCAGTACCGAAAAGGATGAAATTGATGATGATACATACTCCTCGAGGAGTTGAGGATATACTTCCTCAGGAGGCCCGTCTGTATCAATGGATTGAAAGGGAGGCCTCCTTTTTATTTTCTTTATATGGATATGAGGAGATAAGAACCCCTATATTTGAAAAGACGGAACTTTTTCTTCGTAGCCTGGGTGAGGAGACCGATGTAGGCAAACAGATGTATATTTTCGAGGATAAAAAAGGGCGCAGACTCTGTCTCCGTCCCGAGGCGACTGCACCGGTTGTTAGGGCCTATCTCCAGCATAAATTGTATAGAGAACTTAAGGAGTGGAAGGTTTATTATATGGGGTCTATGTTTAGATATGAGAGGCCCCAGGCGGGTCGTTCACGAGAATTTCGACAGATAGGAATAGAGGCAATTGGAGAGGAAAGTCCCCATCTGGACGTAGAAGTTATAGAGATGGCGTGGCAGTTTTTTAAGAGAATAGGTTTGGATAATCTTCAGCTTCAACTTAATAGCATTGGGTGTAAGAAATGTAGACCTTCTTATGAGAGAGAATTGCGGGATTATCTTGAAAAAAACATAGACAGTTTATGTGCTACCTGTCAAAGGCGTTATCAATACAATATCCTCCGAGTTCTGGATTGTAAAAATGAGATGTGCCAGTCGGTTGTAAAGGGAGCTCCTCGGATAGGTGATTATTTATGTCGGGATTGTGATGCTCACTTTCAGGAAGTAAGAAAAGAATTAGAGAGTTTTGGCATCGAGTTCAGCCTCGCTCCTCATTTAGTGAGAGGTCTTGATTATTATACTCGAACTATTTTTGAGATTACATCTCCCTCATTAGGAGCTCAAGATGCTCTTTGTGCTGGCGGTAGATACGATGATTTGATAGAGGAGTTAGGAGGTCCCTCTATCCCAGCTATGGGATTTGCTATGGGAGTGGAGAGAATTTTGATTGCTCTAAGGAAAAGGGGAGAGGAAACCTTCCCCAGGAGTCCCTCTTTAGTTTACATAGCTACTCTGAACAAAGAAGGCTGGAGGGCTGGATATCGATTGGCCGGTTTACTTCGTTCAAAGGGGATAAGAACGCAGCTAAATTCATCCGAAAGGAGCCTATCCTCACAGCTAAAGCTTGCCGATAGACGAGAAATTCGGTGGGTGATGATCTTGGGAGATGAGGAGATCAAGAATAACAGAGTCATCTTAAAGGATATGGACTCGGGTGCTCAGCAAAATTTAAGATGGAAGGAGTTAGATAAGTTTAGCGAGGAGTTAAGAAAAAGTTAAACCCAGATTAAAGAGTTGAGGAGATAAAAAGTTGAAGGATTTGTATCATTTAAGACGAACTCATCTGTGCGGAGTTTTAAATAAGAGCGATTTAGACCAGAAAGTTGCCCTGGCCGGATGGGTAAAGAGAAGACGAGACCATGGAGGGTTGATCTTCGTTGATTTAGGG
>CAYSEE010000108.1:0-3836 GCA_964429955.1 uncultured Clostridia bacterium
CCTGCACCAACCGGACCTTCTCATCTTAGATGAGCCGGTATCCGGATTGGACCCCACCGGGATAAAGCAGATCAGAGACCTTGTAAGGGAGGAGAACAAAAAGGGGAAAACGGTGTTCATTTCCTCACATCTTTTGTCCGAAGTGGAAAGACTGTGTAAAAAAGTAGCCATCATAAATGAGGGAAGATTGTTGGCTGAGGATAAAATGGAGAACATAAGAAGAAAACTGACCGACACGGTGGAATTGGAGGTAGAGCTTTCCGAGGTGAAAAAGGAAATTATGGACTCTGTTGCTTCCTTTGATTTTGTCAAGGAGATAAAGAGAGACAAGAACGTGCTGTCCATAAAGGTTAAGGCGGGTAAGGACTACCGAGCTGAGATTTCAAAAGCTGTTTCCCAGAAGGGAGGAATTGTCCTGGGAATAAGAGTCAAGGAGATGAGCCTGGAGGATGCCTTTATAACCATCACTCAGAAGAATATCTCGTTGCTTGCCTCAAACTCCGCGGAGGTGACAAAGTGAGAAGAACAGTTCTTTACATCATAATAGGGGTAATTATAGCAGTTTGTTTAGGAATATTTTTTAGCATAGAAAGAGCAAAATATGGAGAGGTTGAAGGAAAGGTGGTAGATGAGCTAAGTGGAGATGCAGTGAGAGGGGTGAAGATTGTCCTCGATGGCAAGTCCACCACTCATTATATGAGCAAGACCTATCGCTTGACCGGAATTAAGCCTGGCTCATACACCCTTAAGGTTACCGCCCCCAATTATTACGACCTCAATAAGGACATATTCGTAAAAAAGGGGAAGAACTTGGTGGATATATCCCTGAAAGGTAAAGAAATACCGGATTTAAAAGGTATAATCATCTTTACAGAGCCGAAGGACAAGGGCATTGAGATAGAGATAAGGTTCACCAACTCCAAAGGAGAAGGAATAGTAAACTATCCCTGCCTTCCTTTAACCTTAGAGGGAAAGCTCTTTACAAGGATAGGAACGGAGAAAAAATATATAAAGGGAAAGAAGATATTTGAGGGCCCCATAGAGCTTTTCTGGGACTCAAAAGCTTATTTAGCCAAAAATAAGGCTATAATCCCCTGGGAGAAGATACACATAGACCAGAAGGAGAAAAAATACGGTATTCTGGAGGTAACTCTCCACACCCCTCAGGGCGATTTCAAGGACACATCTGACGACGTAAAATTATTCAAGGAGGAATAAATGAACAAAGGAGGATTTTCCTTGTCGGGTCGCACAATCAATGTATTAGCGAAGAGGGACTTAATTTCGACTCTGCACGGCTGGGGCATTTACATAGCTACCTTTATCTCCTTTTTGGCCTCTTCCTTTATCCTCAAGAATTATCTGGATAGCATCAGGGAAAACAACATCTCCATCTCCTCCGATCCTTTAAACTACCCTCTTTTCATCTCCGTTGTCATCGTCTCCTTTTACCTGGCTATTCTTTCCGCCATCTCCATCTCGCGAGAAAAGGAACAGGGAACCTTAGAGGTCTTATTCTACGGACCTGTAAGTTCTCCCTCGTTTATTTTGGCAAAATATATCAAGAATATGCTCACTTACTTGATTATGGTCGGGCTTTTCTTCGTATATTTTTCCGGAGTTTCTGGTTTGACTAACTTAGGCATATCTTATGGGTTAATTGAGGCGATTCTCTTTTCCATATTCTTCGCATCCTGTATGATTAGCTTTGGCCTGCTCATCTCATCCTTAACGGAAAGGGTAAGGAGCTCTATTCTCTGGCTGGTGGGGATATTTCTGGCCTTCTTAGCCATTCAAATTTCATACACTATACTATTGGGTATCCCGGAGGAGAGTATGTCCTCTCCCTTAATCTATCTGGGAAATACGCTTTCGGTTATCTCTAAGGGAATAGGATGGATCTCTCCGTTTTCCTATTTAACAAGGGGAATGGATGCCATATCCTTAGGCAACCTTAGGATATACGGATTAAACATAGTTTACTGCGTAATTTACTCTTTAATTTTGTTAATTTTATCTGTAATCATCTTTGAGAAAAAGGGGGTAAGGGGATGAGAAAACTTATCATATCCTTAGGTGTATTCATCGGATTGGTATTTCACCTACCAAGCTTATCCTGGGCTCAGGCACCGGTGATGAGAGAACAGTTAGTTTACGGGCTGAACGTCTTCAACGGAAAGGGATACGGAGGCACGTTCGCTCCCCAAAGCGAGGATACCATCTACCTCATCGCTGATAAGGACAACGCTGTTTCCGCCCGTATGACCCTGGTTTATTTCTGGCCCATCACGGCTAAGTATATGGCCGGGTGGCAGACCTTAAATGAGGAAGTAAAGGGAACTCTGGAGATCCTAAGGGAGGGGAAGGTTATCAAATCCTTAAAAAAGAGGGATAATTGCCTTTATTATCCGGAAGGATATTGGGGGGAAACCTCTATTCTTTACACAGATGAGAAGGCAAGAGAGGCCTATGAAAAATACAAAAAAGTGGTGGATGAATATTATAAAGCTGTGAGTGATTATTATAAGGCAAGGATGGAGTACAGAAAAAAAATGGATGAATTCCTCGAGAAGACGAAAAAACTGAGGGAGGCGGGGAAAAAGCTATCACCAAAGGAAGTGGAGAAGATGATCCCCAAGGAGCCAAAGCCACCGGAGGCTCCCAAATTTTACGTGACCGAGCCCCGCAAGGATTACATAATTAATTTACCGGTGGGAACCTACAAGATCAGAATAAAGGCGGAGGACGGAACCATAGTGCAGGATAGCGAGAAAAACCTGGTGGTCTTCACCTCTCGAAGAACAGGGGGGACGGGCTACGAGATAATACCCGGGAATAGATGGACAAAAAGGGAGTCCTGCGATGATCCAGCCAGGATAATTTATGCGGCAGGGAAAAACACCCTTTATTTTCGCCCATTTCATCAGGATGAGTACAACGAGCTTTACTATAATAAATTAGAGGACCCACAAAACTTCGGAAGGGAGGAGCGATGGAGATGGGTCCACATAACCCCCATCAAAGATGTCCTCCTCGTCTTCTTAAAGAAGGGAAAGATAATTCAGAAAATTGAGAACATCCCTTATTATGTAAAACAAATTCCCGGTCCTGAGCTTGGATACAATATCATAGAATATAAAAAAGAGGAGATGCCTGATACAAGGCCTACCTTTGAGGGATACAAGCTGGATTTATCTCCTGAGCTTGCCAAGGGAAAATACGAGATCAACTTAGAAAAGAAGGATGGTAAGGGATTTGTCAGGGGAGGTGCAAGAGAAATACGATTGGTCAAAAAGGAAAACTCAAAATACCTCTACCCCTGGTCTATTTTCCCCTTATTGGTCGGCCTGGTAATCTTCATAGAGAGAAGAATAAGGGTAAGGTAAATTATTAAGACCACAGTTTTTCATCCATCATTTCCCATAATCCCTTATAAACTGCCAAATTTCCTTTATCTCTGGGTAGACAGCGTTTTCTCCCGAGATATACAAAGAGGCAAAGGCATTGGCAAATTTTAAAGTCTCATTTAAGCTCCACTTATTCACTAAACCATATATGAATCCAGCATTAAAGGTATCTCCAGCACCGGTTGTATGATTAACTTTTACTTTAAAGGAGTTCTGCTGGAAAATTTTTCCATTTCTCAGGGCTGCGCTTCCCTTACTTCCCATCTTAACTGCTACTACAGAAGGTCCCCATTTATTCAGGGTTTCTAATATATTGTTCTTGTATTCCTGGCATATGTGAGCCAATTATTCTTTGTGATTTGCCATCAATAATATCTTCCAAAAATTGATAAACTTGGAAACCAGGTGTTATTATATCTATTTTGATAT
>CAYSEE010000109.1:0-3760 GCA_964429955.1 uncultured Clostridia bacterium
AAATGGAAGAAGAGGAAACAAAAACCCAACATGATGAACTTTATGAGGAAGCCAAGGAGCTGGTAATCCGCACAGGAAAGGCTTCTACCTCTCTTCTTCAACGCAGGCTCTCCATAGGCTATAATCGAGCCGGACGAATTATGGATGAATTGGAAAGGGAGGGGATTGTGGGACCACAAAGGGGAAGTAAGCCCCGGGAGGTGTTGATAAGGGAGAATTTTGAAGATGACTTTGGCCAATAAGATAACTTTATTCCGTCTTCTTGTTTGCCCCTTTTTCGTTCTTTTTTTGTTTTTGGGTAATGGGATGGCTAAAGCTGTTGCTCTTTTTCTCTTTTTTGTTGCCTCTTTTTCCGACCTTCTGGATGGATATCTTGCTCGCAGGAAAAATGAGATAACCTCTATAGGGAAGATAATTGATCCTGTGGCTGACAAGATCCTGGTTTACAGTGCTTTTATCTCTTTTATCCAGCTTCACCTTATCCCCTTCTGGATGGTGATAATTATAATGGGAAGGGATTTTTTGGTAATGGCCTTGCGTGTTGAATTGGCGAGGAAGGGGATAATAGTTTCTGCCAACAATTTAGCCAAGGTTAAAACTGCCTCCGAATACATAGTAATTTTTTTTGTCCTCCTTATTCTGATATGTAAGAGTCTCGCCATCACGGTACGAGCATCTGAAGAAATAATTTTTGTTTTAACGGGGATCGCTGCTCTGTTAGCTATTATTTCAGGCATTCGGTATTGGACTGACAACAGGGGACATCTGGGATGAAAAACTGGATTACCTTTTTAGGAACAGGGTTAGGGGTGGGCCACATTCCTCTGGCTCCTGGCACGATGGGGACACTGGTGGGAGTAGTATTATATCTGATTTTTAGTCGAATTTTACCCCACCCATTAAGTTACGGTATAATGATGGTGGTTTTCACCAGCTTTGGGATTTGGATCTCTGAAAAATGTGAGGGTTATTTAAGGGAAAAGGATAGCAAGGTTATCGTCATAGATGAAATAGACGGTTTTTTGATAACGATGTTTGCCCTGCCCTTTTCTTTCCGCTTTATCCTATTGGGATTTATTTTATTTAGAATTTTTGATATCTTAAAGCCCTTCAAGATAGAGAGGATTCAGCACCTGCCCGGCGGTTGGGGAATAATGGGGGATGATATAGCTGCGGGGGCTTTAGCTAATATAGTCCTTCATATAAGTCGCTCTATGTTTGGTTGGTGAGAATTTGACAGGGGAAATTTTTCCCTTATAATGAGTTGATTATTGACTTACCAAAGGAGGAAGTGATGAAACAACTTACTGAAATTCGCTGGCATGGAAGGGGAGGACAGGGAGCCAAGACAGCCGCTCTTCTGTTAGCGGGAGCTGCCCTGGATGAGGGAAAGTACATTCAGGGATTTCCTGAATATGGCCCGGAGCGTATGGGAGCTCCCATGCAGTCCTTCACCCGTATCAGCGAAGATCCTATTACCATTCATTCTCATGTTAGCTCTCCTGATGCAGTGGTGGTTTTGGATTCCACCTTGTTGGAGATGGTAGATGTAACGGCGGGTCTGCCCGATGAGGGGGTAATTTTGGTAAATACTTCCCAGAATCCCCACCAGATCAAGGAGAAGCTGGGTCTGAAGAAGGCAAAGGTATTTACTGTGGATGCTACCTCTATCTCCTTAGAGACGATGGGGAGGAACCTACCCAATACTCCGATGCTGGGGGCTTTGATTAAAGCTACTTCTCTTTTAAACATTGAGACGGTGATATCCAACATTGAGAAGAAATTGGGGAAGAAGTACAACCGCAAAGTGGTGGAGGGAAATATAAAGGCGATCAAAAGGGCTTATGAGGAGGTACAGGGAGAATGAAAGAAAAAGGATGGAAGGAAATTCCTATAGGAGGTCTTATCTTAGAAGCTGGCAACGCTGAGAAGTATAAAACTGGGAGCTGGAGGACATTTAGGCCAGTAAGAGATGAGGAAAAATGTAACAATTGTCTTATCTGTTGGATTTATTGTCCGGATTCCTCCATTATAGTGGAGGAGGGAAGGATCAAGGATGTTGATTATGCTCACTGTAAGGGTTGTGGAATCTGTGCTGTGCAGTGTCCAAGGAAAGCGATAAAGATGGTAGAGGAAGGGAGGTAAGGCGATATGAGCAAAATACTTGGCTTAACCGGGGATGAGACGGCAGCTGAGGCTATGCGCCAGATTAATCCGGATGTATTGGCCGCTTATCCCATCACTCCTCAAACAGAGACTGTTCAGAGATTCTCCGAGTTCGTCGCCGATGGAGTGGTCTCCACGGAAATGGTGAGGGTGGAGAGCGAGCACTCAGCGATGAGTGCCTGTGTAGGGGCATCGGCGGCAGGGGCACGGACGATGACGGCTACCTCAGCCAATGGTCTGGCTCTGATGTGGGAGATTGTCTATATTGCCGCATCTTATAGGCTTCCCATCGTTATGGTAGTGGTAAACAGAGCCTTAAGTGGTCCCATTAATATCCACTGTGACCATTCTGACTCAATGGGAGCGCGGGATTCTGGATGGATTCAAATATATAGCGAGAACTGCCAGGAAGTTTACGATAATCTCATTCAGGCTGTTCGCATCGCTGAGGACAAGGATGTATTGCTCCCGGTGATGGTCACCTTTGATGGTTTTATCATCTCCCATGCTATGGAACGCGTGGAGATATTGGAGGATGAAGAGGTAAGGAAGTTCATCGGGAAATTTAAAAGCCCTCATTCTTTGCTGGATATAGATAACCCCGTAACCTATGGCCCACTTGACCTGTATGATTACTATTTTGAACACAAAAGACAGCAGATAGAGGCGATGAAAAAGGCGCCATCGGTGATCAGAAAGGTGGGAAGGGAATTTAAAAAGCTATTCGGTCGTTCCTACGATTTGATGGAGGGGTATAACCTGGAGGATGCAGAGCTAATTCTCGTAGCTGCTGGCTCCACTGCGGGGACGGTGAAGACCGCAGTGGATGAATTAAGAGAAGAAGGAGTTAAAGCAGGTCTTTTAAAGATAAGGGTTTTTCGACCCTTTCCTTACGAGGAGATCGCTCAGGCCTTGAGAGGGGCTAAGGCGGTGGCAGTGCTGGATCGATCTGCTTCTTTTGGAGCACAGGGGGGGCCTTTATTCTTGGAGGTCAGGTCTTCTCTCTTTGAGGAGGATAGAAGGTCACCCGTGATAAATTACATATATGGACTGGGGGGAAGAGACATTAAGGTGGAGGAGATCAAACAGGTTTATACCCATCTTGAGGAAATTGCTCAGGGTAAAAAACCAATAGAGCTTGTAGATTGTCTCGGAGTGAGAGAGTAAAGGAGGAGAAAATGCCATCTCTTAAGGAGCTATCTAAGAAGAAGGAGTTGCTCAGCGGGGGACATCGACTTTGCCCCGGGTGCGGAGCTTCCATTATCGTGAGGCAAGTGCTTTTAGCTACGGAGGATCCAGTGGTGATAGCTTGCGCTACGGGATGCTTAGAGGTAGCCACCACCATCTATCCCTTTACTGCCTGGAGAGTACCCTGGATTCACTGTGCATTTGAAAACGCAGCCTCCACCATATCCGGAGTGGAAGCAGCTTATCGTTCTCTGAAAAGACAGGGTAAGATCAACAGGAAAATTAAGTTCATCGCCTTTGGAGGAGACGGAGGAACCTATGATATAGGAATTCAGGCTCTTTCCGGGGCTATGGAAAGGGGTCATGATTTCCTTTACATTTGTTACGACAACGAAGCTTATATGAA
>CAYSEE010000110.1:0-3744 GCA_964429955.1 uncultured Clostridia bacterium
GGATAACATTCAGTTGAAGCCCAACGAATACAGGATAAAGATAAAAGGAATAGAAGTTGCACAAGGGGAGCTAATGATCAAACACTTCTTAGCTATGGAAACGGGAAAAATTGCTAAATCCTTAGATGGAATAAAGACAAAGGAGCCTACATTCGGCTTTCCCGCTGTATGGATCAGAGAGGAGCAAAAAGAAGAGGCTGAGGCAGCCGGATATATAGTAGTAGACGCTTCCTCTGTCCTTATTACCCATCTAACCGAGGTAATTAAATCGCATGCCTATGAGATTTTGGGGCGTCAGGAGGTGCAAAATCTCATCAATAAACTTAAGGAAAATTATCCCGCCGTGGTGGAGGAGCTAATTCCTAACTTAATGAGCCTGGGTGATGTTCATAAGGTTTTACAAAATCTTCTCAGGGAAAGAGTATCCATTCGTGATCTTCTCACCATCTTAGAGACATTAGCAGATTGGGCTCCTCAGACCAAGAACATTGATATCCTGACTGAGTATGTAAGACAGAGCCTATCCCGCTATATTTCCAAACAATACCAGGATGAAAAAGGAAAAATTTCAGCTATAACATTAGACCCTCAGTTAGAACAAAAAATCCTGGAATCTGTGGAACATAAGGAACGTGCCTCTTACATCAATATAAAACCTCAAGTCATTCAACAAGTTGTGAGTCGGATTACTCCATTGGTAAATAAAGCTACCTCCTTAAACTATCAGCCTATCGTGTTAACATCTCCTGGTGTAAGGCCTTATTTTAAAAGAATTATGGAGAAATTTTTCCCATCGTTGGTGGTGCTTTCATACAATGAAATTATTCCTGAGGTTCAGATAAAGCCCATAGGAGTGGTGAGCATTGAATGAGAAGCATTGAGGGAAAATTGAACTTGAGGATAGAGTTAAAGATAGGGTTAATTGCCTTTTTATTAATAGCTATTTTTAGCCTATCAAGGGATGTATCTATATTGGGAAGTTTGCAGAGGGGACTGGTGGGATTTGTTATTCTCTTAGTATGGGTAGTGATAATAAGGGCCATCTCGGACTGGTTAAGGAAAAGTAAAGAGTGAAGGATTCTTTCGGCGAGGTGGTGGCTTTAGCCACTGTATAGAGAGGTAAGACGTGAAACGTGAGAGGTAAATACCACTGTAGGGGAGGCTTCAGTCTCCTTTGAGAAGCGATACTTTAACATCAGCAAGCTGATGTACTCCAATAAAGGTTGCGGCTACCAATTTTAGTAACAACACAAGAAAATCAGATGGGATAAAAAATGAGAAGAGAAACAGACGAGATAAAAGAAATTTGGCTCCAATACAAGAAAAATCGTGATTTAAAGACAAAGGAAAAGCTGATCATTCATTACCTTCCCCTGGTTAAATACGTAGTAAATCGTTTGCCTGTAGCTGATCTTCCCTCCATTTCTGTGGACGATTTGATAAGCAGCGGAGTAGTTGGGCTAATGGAGGCTCTGGAGAAATTCGACCTTAAAAGAGGGGTAAAGTTTGAGACCTATGCTATTCCGCGAATTCGAGGAGCTATAATAGATGAACTGCGCTCCTTGGACTGGATCCCTCGCTCTCTCCGCAAAAAGGCACATCTTTTAGAAAAAACTTACCTTTCCCTGCAGGATAAGTTAGATAGACCCCCTACGAATGAGGAATTGGCGAAATCCCTGGGTCTCAAACAAAACGAACTATATCAACTACTTATAGAGGAGACTTATTTCTCCTCCCTTTCTCTGGATAAAAGAGAAAATAATTTCTCCAAAAGTCTGGCAGAGTTACTTTCCTCTGAGGAGAAGGATCCTCTCCGTGTAATAGAAGAGCAGGAGAGAAGAAATATCTTGAAAGAGACAATATCTGAACTATCTGAGCAAGAGAGAATGGTTATCATTCTGTATTACTATGAGGAATTGACCTTGAAGGAAATTGGGAAAATTTTAGGGGTGTCGGAATCCCGTATCTCTCAAATCCACAGCAAGGCCATTTTGCATCTGCGAAGTCGGCTAAAGTCAAAGGTCAAACTTGCCGATATTTAAACATAGATTTCGATATCTTAAGGTATCGGAATTTCAATAATAAATTTCTTTGGACTATATTAACTATTAACCAACACTTAGGTGGAGGAGAAATTAATAAGGGGGGAGTAGCGAAGAGCGCCCGTGGGGGATGTGTCCCCCTCAAGTATCTCGAAATAGGAGGAGATGAGGATGGGATGGAGGAAATAAGAGACATTCGGGATATTCCTGCCAAAATACAGGAATCCAAAAAAATAACCCCAATAAGAAAACGCCAGACCCAGGGTAACAAAAAGCAATTTGCCCAAGAAATAAACCGGTACCTGAGGAAGAAAAATAAAACTCCTCTTCCCGAGTTGAAAGAGGATGGGATTAAAAACAGAAAGCGGAAGGGAAGAACTTCTGAGGAGGGAAAAGGAGAAATTATCGACGTCAAAGTATAGAAAGATCAACCTCTCTGACGGGAGGGAGGAATCCTCAATGCTTTTCTATATTTGCAGACAGTACGTCGGCTCATATTAACTCCGTAACGCCTTTTCAATCTTTTCCTGATCTCCTCATCACTAAGGGGACCCGAAAGGATTCCTGCTTTCATCTCCCTCTTTTCCTCTGCAAGAATTTCCAAAAGGAGATTTTGAACCCTCTTTTTAGAAAAGAAGAACTTAAGAGGTTTTTCCTCTCCAAGGGGGGTAAGAATGCTTTTATCAGCTATAGCCCTGCTAATACTTGAGGGATATACTCCAATGCGACGGGCCAATTCACTCTGGGTTAAAGGGACCAAATCCTGGGGATTTTCGGATTCAAAAAACCTGCGCTGTATCTCCTTTAAGTGATAAATCACCTGGTATAAAGTGGTGGTTCTGCGGTTTATTAAATTTAGCTTCTTAAAGAAAGCGGAAATTCTATTTATCTGGACCCTGGTAAATTTTTTTTCCGCTATTAACTGTTCAAAGCGATTATAATTGATGAGGTATCTTCCCTTGATCAAATAACTTTCCTTATCCAGCGGACAGATAATCAGCTCATTTCCCCTCTTTTCAATAGAGGCTATCTTAAAAAATCTGGGAGAGGAGATAGGTAGAAGTGAAGAAGAGGAATCAAAAATGCTCTGTAGTTGAAATTTATTGATGAAGTTTTTAAAAATTTGCCTCTCTTTTGGAGAAAGATGACATCTTTCCTCGATTTCTCTTATTTCAAGCCGGCCTCCGAAAAGGAAATTGGAAAAATCTCTTGGTCCTATGATATCTCCCACCTTTTTGAGAACGGCTAACGCTTCAGGATTTTTCTCTAACAAATCCTCTACGTCAAATCCATCATTTTGAGGGATAAACTCCTCCTTAAGCTCCAAGGAAGAGGATCTTCTTGATACATCGCGAAATTTTTTATAGCTAATTAGGCGATATTTGTCCCTTAGCTCTCGAAAGAGTGGATCTGCCTCAATTTTCTTAAGGTAGATTTTGAACTTATCTTCTGATAGGGAAAGAAACTGTCCTAATTTCATCTTGCCCATCAGTTTAAGCCTCTGAGAAACACCTTGCCTTGTTTCCATTCCGTATTTAGGGCTCATCTTAAGGCTATCCTCTCGTCCTCACCCTCGCTTACTCTGGAGGTATAGGAATTTCAATAATTTATACTATTAGAGTTATCTTCAACAATTCCTTCGGAATATAAAAAGTTCTTCAAGGGGGAGCAGGCCTATATTGGAGGGGATCTTCCTTCGGAA
>CAYSEE010000111.1:0-3703 GCA_964429955.1 uncultured Clostridia bacterium
CTCATGGCTCATGACAAAATAGGGAAAGCGGTTGAAATGTCTTCGACCATTCCTTGCGGAATGACGCCGTCTCGCTGGAAGACATAAGCAACCACCTCTACGGTGATTAAAATCACCGCTTCTGTTCATACTACGCATTTCAATACGGCGAAGGGGCGAATTCATTCATCCTCACCCCCAGCTCTCTCCTCAAGGAAGAGAAAAATATTGTTCAGATTGTGAACATTATAATGAAGAGAGATTAGAAGTCAAGAGTCCAAAGTTCTCCGAAAATTCTCTTTGTCTTTAGAGCTTTATTAGCGAAATTTATTGTAAGAACTCTATTTTTCAGAAGTTTTGTTCCTGTAACAAGGGCCCTTGGCATTTGGTAGTCCTTAAACTTCAAATTACAGCATAAATCCATAAATTACTCCATCTAAAGAAGAATAACTCTTGCTTACTATTTTGTATTCTTTTAAATTAAGATTTTCAGAAAGTTCCTTCAGTTTCTTTATGTCTGATTCCTGAGGGTTAATTTTAACCTCGTATGCTTTTTCTCCGTTTAAAATGAAATCTATCTCTCCTCCACTTTTTCTTTTATAATAATTAATAGTTTCACCATTTACTACTAAATTCTGAAATACACTATTTTCAAAGAGAACTCCTATATCCAGCCTGGCAAAATGGTTGGCAATTCCTGAATCAATGATATACAATTTGGGCATCTTTCTGATCTCAATATCTTTGCCCCTGCTAAACGGTCTTATAGTTTTAATGAAGTAGGTGCCTTCCAAAAAAGAAAGATAATTGGTTAATGTGGCGCGAGAGATGCTGAGCTCTCTGGAGAGCTTCTGTATATCCAATCTTGATCCTACCCTTTGCATTAAGAGGAGTATCAAATCCCTTATTATTTCATTTTTCCTGAAGTCCCCCAATTGTACAATTTCCAGCTGGAAAAAAGATGTGAAAATCTCCTCTAATGCTCTTTTCTTTTCTTCCAGAGTTGGCTTTAGCACCACTCCAGGAAAACCTCCAAATAAAATATACTCCTCGTATAAAGAAGATATGCTCTCAAAAATAGAGGGTGTTACATCTTGAGGTTCTTCTGGAATTTTTAAATTTACTTCCTTGAATATAAGAAACTCACGGAAAGTTAAGGGATAAAGTTCAAAAATATATTTTCTACCAGCAAGAGATTCTGTAAAAAGATTTTTCAGATAAAAACTTGCAGAGCCTGTTAAAAAGAATTTTACTTTATAATGGTCAATAAAGTATTTGGCAACTGAGGGGAAGTTCTTTACAAACTGAATTTCATCACAAAAAATAAAGGGCTTTTCATTAAAATTGAGTCCTAAAAATTCAAGATTCTTTTTAATTCTTTCATAATCTTTTTCCTCAAAGTATCTGCGGGGTAGAGGATTTTCAAAATCAATAAAGATTTTATTTCGAGATTGGATTTGATTATACAGAAAATTTAAAAGGGTAGTTTTGCCCGTCCTCCTCATCCCTGTAATTATAATTGCCTCAGATGAGTTAAGATAGGGGTTGATTTTCTCCAGTATTGACCGTGGTTTAATTTCGCTCATAGCACTTGTATTTTACAAATAGTATTACTTTTTGTCAAGTAAATCTGACATTTAGTTATTCGGGGTCAGTTTTATCTCCTCCCTACCCCTCTATAGACAAAACCCATCTTTTTCATCTTTTCAGGGTCGAAGATGTTCACCCCATCGACGATGATAGGACTTCTTAGACTCTTCTTTATCCTTTCAAGGTCTAACTCTTCAAACTCCCTCCAGGCAGTGAGGATGAGAAGAACATCGGACTTTGCCGCCTCGTAAGGGTCCTGGGCAAGAACTATGTTGGAAATTATTCTCCTTACATCGTCCATACCCTGTGGGTCATAGGCCTTTATCTTAGCCCCCTCTTTCTGCAGGAGCTCTATTATCTTCAAGGAGAGCGAATTTCTCACATCGCTTGTGCCAGCCTTAAAACTAAGGCCCAATATGCCAACTGTCTTGCCATACAAGTGCCCTCCCAACGCTTCCTTTGTCTTATACAAAATTGTCCTTATCTGATGCTCATTTTTCTCCAGGATTGACCTCAGATAATTCGCCTCGTATCCGTTGTTCTCGGCTATCTTGATCAACGCCTTAAGGTCCTTGATCAGGCAGGGTCCGCCAAATCCTATTCCTGGATTTAGATAGCCCTCCCCCAGTCTTTTATCATAGCTCATCCCTTGAGCGACCTCCATTACATCTGCACCCACCTTCTCGCAGATGTTGGCTATCTCATTTATAAAGGATATGCGGGAAGCTAAAAAGGCGTTGGAGGCGTACTTTATCATCTGGGCGGTGGCAGGATTGGTGTGGAGAATGGGGACGTTTAAGGGAGAAAAGAGCTTATGGAGCACCCTTCCCACCTCCGGATCGTCAGTTCCTATCACTATGCGGGAGGGATGAAAGAAATCATACACCGCATTTCCCTCACGCAAGAACTCCGGAGTGGAGGCGATGTCGAAGTCGATGCCCTTCCTTTTTCCCTTCTTTTCCAGTATCTCCGTGATAAGCTCGAAGGTGCCCACGGGGACGGTGCTCTTTACGGCGATTATTTTGTATTCACAGATGAGATGTGCTAAATCCTCAGTCACCTTGATTATAGAGGAAAGATCCGCTTCGCCATTTTCCTTAGGAGGAGTGCCCACGGCGATGAAGATAACCCTGGAGAAATTGACTCCTTCGGCAAGGTCGGTGGTAAAGGTAAGCTTTCCCGCCTTTTGATTTCTCCTCACGAGCTCTTCCAGCCCTTGCTCATAAAAGGGGATTTCCCCCTCTTTAAGCTCAGCGATCTTTTTTTCATCTACATCCACGCATATCACCTGATTGTTCAGCTCCGCCAATCCAGCCCCTGTGACGAGGCCCACATAGCCTGTTCCGACAATACAGATCTTCATCTTCTATAAATCTCCTTTATCCAGGAAATTTCCCTTTTTAAGCCCTCCTCAAGCGAGACCCTGGGGCTATAGTCCATAACCTTTTTAGCCTTCTCAATATCTGCCCAGGTATCATAGACATCACCTTTTTGGAGGTCCATCTTTCTGATCCTTGCCTTTCTTTTGAGAAGAGCCTCAATTAACCTTAAGGCATTCATAAGGCTAATCCTCCTTCCCCCTCCTATATTGAAAATCTCTCCCGAAGGGGCGTTTAAGGCAAGGAGATTTGCCTCTACCACATCCGAGACATAGGTGAAATCTCTTGTCTGTGCCCCATCGCCATAAATGCAGATCTCCTCACCTCTTACTATCCCCTTGATAAACTTATGGAAGGCCATATCGGGTCTCTGACGTGGACCGTAGACCGTGAAATATCGTAGACAAACCACCGGGATCCCGAAGTTTCTCCAGTAAAGATAGCAAAGATTTTCTCCGGCGAGCTTCGAGACTCCGTAAGGAGAAAGAGGTCTGGTAGCAGTATCTTCTTTAATGGGAAGGTTTTGGACATTTCCATATACCGAGGAACTCGAGGCATAGATGAATTTTCTTATATTTAAGTCCTTTGCCAGCTCCAGGAGTCTCTGGGTGGTCAATATGTTGTTATTCGTGTAAACCTGAAAGTTCTTTCCCCAACTTCTTCTCACCCCTGCCTGAGCAGCCTGGTGGAAAACATAAGTAGTTTCCTTAAGATGTGAAAGCATTTGGGATGAATTAAAAAGACTATCAGAGAGC
>CAYSEE010000112.1:0-3683 GCA_964429955.1 uncultured Clostridia bacterium
GAGGATACTCGAAGTGGTCTCTCCTATTCGCTCAAACCTCCTCCCCACACCCTGAAAGGAAAAAAGAGCATTCTGAATTCTTCCCCAATGTATTCCCAGTAATATCCCCACGCTAATAGCCGCTAAGGAGTTATATATGTTATATTGTCCGGGGAGGGGGAGATTTACCTCTCCAAGGACTTTCCCTTTATAATTAACCCTGTAAAAAGAGGAAAATTCCCTTAGCCTGAGGTTATCTGCCAACAGGTCAGCTTCTGAATTAACTGCGTAGGTGATTAATTTCTGCGAGGAATTCAAGGAAATCTCCTTCAAAACCCTTCTTAAATTTTGGTCATCATTATTTGCTATCAAGGTTCCCCCCGGTTTTAGCCTTTTCCCAAACTGAATAAAGGACTTGACGAGCTTATCTTGAGATCCATAATAATCCAAATGATCATCTTCTAAACTTGTAATAACGGATATTTGAGGGCAAAGAAGTAGAAAAGATCCATCGGATTCATCACTTTCCGCTACCACATATTTATCTGTTCCAAGCTCGCTATTCCCTCCCATCTCCTTAAGTTCTCCCCCCACAAATGTGGTGGGATTCCCACCCGCCTCCTTGAGGATCACGTAAATGAGGGAAGTGGTGGTGGTTTTTCCATGGGTGCCTGCAACAATAATGCCTTCTGCTTCATTGACGAAATAGGATAAAAGCTTTCCCCTTGAGATTATAGGGATATCTCTCTTCCTTGCCTCCTCAAGCTCAGGATTATCCGGGGAAATAACAGAGGAGACTACTACCAGGTCCGCCTGAGAAAGATAAGAGGAACTATGCCCTTGGTAGATGATGGCTCCTTTATCTTTCAACTGTTGAGTAAGGTCATTTTCTCTTATGTCAGATCCACTTACTCTGTAGCCCATTTCCAACAGCACCTTTGCTAATCCACTCATTCCTATTCCACCAATTCCTATAAAATGGATGGAGTGAACCTCCTTATTAACTCTACGATTAAAGATATTCTTGTTCCTCACCGATTAACTAACTCCTGAATTATTTCTGCCACTTTCTTGGTAGCGTGCGGCCTTCCCAAATTCCTGCTTCTTTCCCCCATTTTCCTGAGCGTTTTCTTATCTTTCATTAAATCCAGAATTCTCTCCTTTAATCTATCCCCGGAGAGGTCCTTCTCAGAGATAATCCAGGCTGCGTTCTCCTCTTGTAATACTTTCGCATTTTCCCATTGATGAGACGAGGTAGCATAAGGATAGGGAATTAGGATGGCGGGCAATCCCCGAGCGGTGATCTCAGCAAGAGTTGTCGCACCACTCCGAGAAATAACCAGGTCGGAGGCAGCGTAGGCATATTCTACCTGGGATAGGTAGGGAAAAACCAAACATTTAACCTTCGATGATCTGAGAGAACTGCGCACCCATTTTATATCCTTCTCCCCGGTGATAAAGATCGCCTGAATTTGCCTCCCCACTTCTTCCTTTTCTAATCCCCGAATTGCCTCCATCCCGAATAAATTTATACTATGAGCTCCCTGACTCCCTCCTAAGAAAAGGAGAGTAAATTTGCCTTCCTCCAGACCTAATTTCCTTATACCTTCCTTTTTCTTTACCTTAAGGATCTCGGGACGAATGGGGTTGCCAACAAGACGAGCCTTATCTCTTACATTTAAGGGAAGATATTTTTTCGTCTGTGGAAAGCTAATAGCTATCCTCGATGCCCATCTACAGAGAAATCTATTGGTGAGGGAAAGGCGCAAATTTTGTTCACAGATCAGACTGGGAATACCTGAAAAAAAGGCAAGCATCACTATCGGAAATGAATGAAAACTCCCCATTCCTATTACCATATGAGGCCTGTATCGGAGGAAGATAAAAAGGGACTGAATAAAAGATATAACTAATCCATATCCAAATTCCACCCATCTCCAGGATAAGACCCTGGGGAGCCTTCGAATAGCGATCTTCTTAAGCTCGAACCCATGGGATGGAACAAGCCGAGATTCTAAGCCACTTCTTCCTCCTATCCAGAGAACTTGATCGACCAAATTTTGCCTTTTCAAGTGAGAGCTCAATGCTAAGGCTGGATAAAGGTGTCCTCCTGTGCCTCCTGCGGCTATCAAAACCCTCATTTTTCTCTCATTCCGCCCTTTCCCCAGCTATAAACTATGGGAGTGGCTATAAAGGAAGAGGAATAAGTTCCTACAATTATCCCTATTAAAAGAGCAAAGGCAAATCCGTGGAGAACTGCCCCTCCTTTTAAGAACAACATTATAACCACAAAAAATGTGGTGAGTGAGGTAATCACGGTTCTGGACAGAGATTGATTAATTCCCAGGTTAAGGACGTGCTTTAAGGAAGTTTTTCTTTTCCGGTAAGTCTTAAGATTTTCCCGAAGTCGATCATATATTACAATGGTATCGTTTAAGGAATACCCAATTATGGTAAGCAAGGCAGCTATCACGGGGAGGGTAAACTCAAAATTCCCTAAGGATAATGCTCCTGTAGTAACGAAGATATCATGGGCTAAGGCAGCCACCGCTCCCACAGCAAATCTCAGCTCAAAGCGCCAGGTGATGTAAATGAGCATGCCAAGCAATGAGAGAGCTATGGCCAGAATGGCTTTTCGCCGAAGCTCGCCACTCACCTTGGGACCGATCATATCGATACTCTGAAGGACAAACGCATTTTCTTCGCCGAACTCCTCCTTTAGCACTTTATCGATCTTGCCTATTAACTCTTTCTGAGATGCTCTCTCTACCCCGCACCTTATGAGAATTAAATTTTCCTTTTTAGCTCCGTATTGTTGTATGACGGCTCCTTCTAAATCTATCTCACGCAGTGCTGACCTTATCCGGGCTATAGAAGGGGATTGGTCAAACTTAAGATGAATTTCAACTCCTCCCGTAAAATCCAGACCCAGCTTTGGTCCTCCCTTGAAAATAAGGGAGGCAAGACCGGCAGCTATAGCAATCCCTGAAACAATAAAAGCTATTTTCCTCAACCCAATAAAATCTATATGAGTCTCTTTAAATAGACGCATTTATCTTCCTTTCTCTTGCTAAATGCTAAGCTTTCTCACAGGCCTTCTTAAAATGAGATCAAAGATAACTCGAGTTACCACAATTGCCGTAAATAGACTGGCCAAAATCCCGATAGATAAAGTAGTGGCAAATCCCTTTATTGGGCCAGTGCCAAACTCAAAAAGGATAAGAGCAATAATTAAGGTGGTGATATTCGCATCCAGGATAGTCCGAAGAGCATTCTTGTAGCCTGTATCTACGGCCGAACGAGGAGCTCTTTCTCCTGCAAGTTCCTCTTTTATTCGTTCAAAGATAATCACATTGGCATCAACGCTCATCCCAATGGTAAGGATAATTCCCGCAATTCCCGGAAGGGTCAAGGTAGCCTTTAAGGCAGCCAAAGCTCCCAATAAAAAGAGCAAATTTAACAAAAGAGCAAGGTTGGCGATCAATCCGCTTTTCTTATAATAGACTGCCATAAAGATAATGACGACGGATAAACCGATAATACCTGCCCAGAAACCGTTTCTTATAGAGTCACGTCCCAAGGAAGGTCCTACCACTGTATTCTGTATAATATTGAACGGCACAGGCAAAGCACCACTTTTAAGGACAATTCGCAGCTCATAAGACTCCTCCAAAGTAGGAATTCCCTCGATGATCGCCTACCCG
>CAYSEE010000113.1:0-1120 GCA_964429955.1 uncultured Clostridia bacterium
TTGATGGTCCCATTAATATCCAGAGCGATGGGGGAGTGGAATTCGCTCACCTTCCGAGGATCATTTGAGCGCAACCTCAAGGACATATTCGAGCCATTCAGGGTAAGTTAGAGGCGTTATAAGAAAGGGACATCCTGAGGACAATGCCTTTATGGAAAGATCCTTAAAGGATGCGATGATGAGGAATTCTACATCCCTTCGTCTTTCCACAATAAAGAACGAAGATGACCTTCTGCCTCCCTTAATTTTAGATTCTGTTTGCTGCCTTAAGCCTTTTCAGGTTAAGGTAAAAAGTGTTCAGGATCATCTTGACCATTACCTGTTTTTCTCTAATTTTTGCCCCCCGTATCTATTATAACATCCAGCTCTTACAAGAACTGAAGCATTTCAACAGCTTATATCTATTTCTTCTAATACATGCCTGGCCTCCCATAACATTGGGATTGAAAGTTACTCTCTTAAAACCCTTCATAATTTTTAGGAGTGCTAAACAGACAAGTTTTCCCCCGTGATTCTTTTATATGCTTCCAGATATTTTTCGCTTGTCCTCCTTATCACCTCCTCGGGAAGATGAGGAGCGGGGGGCTTTTTGTTCCAACTCAAGCTCTCCAGATAATCCCTTACATATTGTTTATCAAAGCTTCTTTGTGCTCTGCCCGGTTGGTATTCATCTTTTGGCCAGAACCTCGAAGAATCCGGAGTTAGAATTTCATCGATGAGGATAATCTCTTCCCCATCCATTCCGAATTCAAACTTTGTGTCGGCAATTATTATTCCTCTGGACTCCGCATATTCTGCTGCCCTCTCGTACAGGAGAAGGCTTATCGACCTCAACCTGTAAGCTAAATCCTTCCCTATCAACTCGGCCATTCGATCTTGAGTGATGTTTACATCATGGCCAGAGCAAGCCTTGGTGGCGGGTGTAAAGATGGGCTCAGGGAGCTTATCTGATTCTCGAAGCCCTCCCGGCAGCCTAATTCCACATATAGAACCATTCTTTTGGTACTCCCTCCATCCAGAGCCAGCAAGATAGCCTCTAACCACGCACTCGAAATTTATCCTTTTTGCCTTTCTCACCAGCATCACCCTTCCCTCTAAGATAGATTGATATACTTTCAGG
>CAYSEE010000113.1:1130-3672 GCA_964429955.1 uncultured Clostridia bacterium
AGAAACCTTAGTGGTGATGAGATGGTTTGGAATAACATCCTTAGTAAAGTTAAACCAGAACTCTGATAGCGCAGTTAGAACCTTACCTTTATAGGGTATCCCCTCGGGGAGGACCACATCAAAGGCGGAGATTCTATCCGTAGCTACTATTAAAAGTTTATCGTCAAGATGGTATAAGTCCCGCACCTTCCCTCTTTTAAAGAGCTTAAGAGGGGGTAA
The DNA here is from genome assembly GCA_964429955.1 of uncultured Clostridia bacterium. GTDB lineage: Bacteria > Aerophobota > Aerophobia > Aerophobales > B47-G16 > CAYSEE01. The sequence continues at coordinate 1,350 of CAYSEE010000113.1, forward strand.
ATCCATCGATAACATTACATCTTCCTTCATCTTCCTCCAGGATAACATAGATATTTCCTTTAACTTACGGCATTGACTATATCCGGGTTTAAATTAGGAAACTTTTTAGGAAATAGTTTCCCTAAGTGGACTTTAAAATCTTTGAAAAGGCTATCCCGACCGCCTCTTTTGCTGAAGAGGCAACATATGGCTTTCTCTTAAAACTCTTTAGCAGCTCCTCATTACTTAAGATATCTGCCCAGCCGCCGCTACCCTTCAAGATAACAGTGGGTTTGCCAACGTTCAGGGCAAGGGAAATCTCATTTAAGGTGCCCCACCTCCCGGCAATGCCAATTACTGCGTCAGCGCTGCTTATCAGGATATAATTTCTAAAATAGCCCAAATGGGTGGGAATGGCGATGTCGATGAACTCATTTGCCTCTTCTTTATGCCCGGGCAAAATGCCCAAGGTTATCCCGCCTGCCCTTTTTGCGCCTTTAGCGGCTGCCTCCATAATTCCTCCTCTACCACCGCAGACCAAAACTCCACCCTCCTTAGCAATGTAATATCCTACTTCCTCAGCAGATTTCAAAGCAAAATCAGTGAGGGTCTCATCACTCCCATTGCTTCCCGAAACGGCAATTAGTCTTCTCATCCCTGTTCGATCTCCTCCAACCTCTTTTTAAACCTTTCCATCTTCATCTTGATACCTCTCTTTCCCTCTTTTTCCTTCTCTATAACCTCCGCTGGGGCCTTCCTTAAAAACTCAGGGTTGGAAAGCCTTCTTTCTGCAGTGGCTAATTCTTCCTTTAGTTCCTCCAATATTCTCTTTAGCCTTATTTTTTCCCTGCTCAAATCCAATAGTCCCTTTAAGGGAACGAAGATTTCTATCTCCTCTACTATGGAGGAAACGGAATGGGAGGGTCTGGCTACATCCTCGCCTATGATCAACCGATCAGCCCTTGTCAGGTTACAAATATAAGATTTGTTCTTCTTTAAGAGGCTCAAATCCTCCCCGGTGGCCTTAAGGTGTAAGTCTATTCTCTTTTGGGGAGAAATTCCCATTTCAGAGCGAATAGTCCGCACCTCCTGGATAACCTTCATTAAAAGTCTCATTTTATCCTCTACTTCCTCATCCCTTTCCCCCTCAGGTTTTGGCCAGGAGGAGATCATAATGCTTTCCTCATCCTCTTCATCCTTGGGCAGACGCTGATAAACCTCCTCGGTGATAAAGGGCATAAAGGGATGAAGCAACTTTAAAGTCCCCTTCAGAACATAATAGAGAATCCATTGGGCACTGTAGCGAGACCTGCTTCCCTTCTCCCTCAGGAGACGGGGTTTCACCAGTTCTATATACCAGTCACAAAGCTCACCCCAGATAAACCTGTAAAGGAGATTTGCCGCCTCGGAGAACTTGAAATTCTCCAAATCGGAAGTTACCCTCTCAACGAGTAGGTGGTATCGGCTCAAAATCCATCTATCACAAAGCTCCAAGGATTTGGAGACCTTTAATTTTTTCTGAGGGGTGAAATCATCTACGTTCATCAAAATGAAACGGGAGGCGTTCCAGATCTTATTGGCAAAATTTCTATACCCGCGCACCCTATCCTCGGAAAAACGAATATAAGGCGAGTCCGTTTTCAAGGCTATCAACGAAAATCTAAAGGCATCCGTCCCGTATTTTCTCATCATCTGGAGAGGATCTACTACATTACCCTTAGACTTGGACATCTTCTCGCCCTTCTCATCCCCGATCAAGGGATGAATATAAACCTTATAAAAGGGAACCTTACCCGTAAACTTAAGGCTCATCATTATCATACGGGATACCCAGAAGAAGAGGATATCCCATCCGCTACAGAGAAGGGAGGTAGGATAGAACCTTTCAAACTTCTCTCCCCCTTTTGGCCAGCCCAGACTGGAAAAAGGCCACAGACTCGAGGAAAACCAAGTATCCAAGACATTCTCATCTTGCTTGATACGTCTTGATCCACAATGAGAGCACTTATCGGGTTTATCCTTAGATGTGGTTACCTTCTCACAATCCTCACAGTGCCAGACGGGAAGAGAATGTCCCCACCATATCTGACGGGAGATACACCAATCGTGAATGTTTTCGAGCCACTGGAAATAGTTCTTCTTCCAGAAAGGAGGAAAAAACTCAATTTTTCCCTCTTTCACTACCCTCTTTGCCTCTCGGGCTAAATCCCCCATCTTGATAAACCATTGGAGGGAAAGATAGGGCTCAACGGGGGTTCCACAGCGATAACAATGGCCAAGTCTGTAAACATAGTCCTCCATCTTTTCCAAAAAGCCCTTATCCTTTAAATCCTTTAAGAGTCTT
>CAYSEE010000114.1:0-3620 GCA_964429955.1 uncultured Clostridia bacterium
TCTCAAAACGGTATCTTAAACAAGGCGAATTAGTGTCCGACTAATGGGGTCCACCCCATCTTAAGCCTTTTCAGGTTAAGGTAAAAAGTGTTCAGGATCATCTTGACCATTACCAAAGGGAGAATCGAAAAAATTGACAGACTTCTCTAAATGTTATATATTATTAACAAGCTGAATTGCATTTAACGTAATTGGTATTAAATCTAAGATAAAGGGAGACGGGACAGCAAAATGGATGAAGAAAAGATTAAATACGCATTAAGGAATACAAAGATACTGAGACTTCCCAAGAGGAAGATAGCTACATTTGGCACTACCAATGTAAACTACTATTTGATCACTGAATTATTGGAGAATGTAGTGGAGATAAGAGAGGGAAAAATAACGGCGGAAAGACCGAGGATCATTCCACCCCTTAGTTCTGGTTATGGGTATCTTGAGGGATTTGAGGAGTATCAAAGCTCCGAGGCGTTTTTAGCGTTCTTTCGGAAATACATGCGGGGGCTCTATTATAGCTTTAAATTCAGAAACGAGACGGAGAAGATCAACAGTGTGTACAATCCCTTTAAAAAGGTGGTAAATAAAATTTTTGAGATAGTGGATAAAGAGGATGGTTCTGCAGGGGTAATTAAGGGAGTGGATACAGATACCTGGGCTATCTCCTTGACGAAGTTTCTTAAAAAGACAGTGGAAAGCTCTGTAAATACCAATGTAACCGAGTTAGAGGAAAGGGGATTTTTTGAACAGGCTGGCTATGAGAGGCTTAAGTTCAGGACGTATAAGGAACTTCCCTATAGCTTACGACGCAAAGTAGAAGAGCTTTTTGAAAAGGCAAAAAGAGGAAAGTTAAAGATAAAGGAGCTGGGGGAAGAATTGATTAAGCTTGGTGTATATCACATCTATATAGAGCAGTTTCTTGAATTATATAGGAGTTTACATCGCTAACCTGTCCCCGGGAGATAAATCTCTATATTCAATCCCCTTTAATTTATCGACGTATTTCCCCGCCATAAGGGCAGCCTGAGCTCCTTCCCCACAGGCGATCACCACCTGTTTTGCCATATTTTTTCTAACATCCCCACAGGCAAAAATACCTTCCACGCTGGTCTGCATATTTTCATCTGTCTTTACAAATCCCCTTTCATCGAGTTCCACTAAGTCAGATAGAAAATACGTGTTGGGCCTAAGGCCGACAAAGATGAAGACACCCTGACAGGGCAAATCCTTTATTTTTCCCGTGGGCAGATTTTTGAGCTTAATTCCTTCAACAAAACTTTTCCCGTAAATTCGCTCAACTGTTGATTCCCAGATTATCTTTATTTTGGGATTTTTTAAAGCCCTTTCTTGAAGAATTCTTTCCGCTCTGAGCCTCCTCCTGCGGTGAACGAGGTAGACCTTTTTTGCAAATCTGGTTAAATATAAAGCCTCTTCTACAGCGGCATTTCCTCCTCCTACCGTTGCTATTTCCTTATCCCTGAAGAATGGGCCATCACATGTAGCGCAATAAGATACCCCGTGCCCAATAAATTTCTCCTCGCCCTCTACTCCCAATTTGCTTGCTTCAGCGCCGCTGGCTATTATCACGGATAATGCCCTGTATTCTTTGCCAGATGAGGTGTAGATAACTTTTTCCTCATTCTCCACCCCGATCTTGCTCACTTCTTCCAACTCCAACCTCGTGCCTAAGTTCTCCGCTTGCCTTTGCATTTGCTCCATCAATCTTTGTGTGGATATGGGCTGTGGAAAGCCAGGATAGTTCTCAATTTTTTCTGAGAGTAAAATTTGCCCTCCGGGAGAAAGTCTCTCCAGAACCAAAGTATTAAGCTTGGCCCTCTGGGCATAAATACTTGCTGTTAAGCCAGCCGGTCCTGCCCCAATTATCACCAGATCATACACTTCCTCCGCCATTCTTAAAATTCCTTCTTCCTTAAAAATAGATAGGCTATGGTTAACATAGCCAAGATGTAGATTAAGGCATATAAGGTAGCTTTTCCCACAAAAGCAGGAGGAATGGGAATATTTTGGGTTGCCTTTTCACGCACATTAAAATATTCCAAATTAGGTAAAATCCAAACAATGATCTTAATAGCCCACTTAGCTAATGCCTCCTTCGTCCCTTCTCCTAAAAATCTAAGTTGGGGATTAAAATGGCCAAGGACATAAATGAAAAAGGTAAAAACAGTGCTGGTAGTGGTGGAAGAGGATAATGAGGAAAACATAATGGCAATTGAGGAGATAACCGCTGCTTCTAAAAATATAAAAAATAGTGCCCCAAACACCATCCCTGGAATTGTGCGCTGCTTAAGACAAAGGAGGATAAAAAAGGCAACACCAGTGATAGTCAAAGTCGCCAAAATGGCCCACACTATCCCCAGAAACTTTCCCAGGATAAGTCCTTGTCTGCTTACCGGCTTGGAGAGGACGGTGTAAATAGTCCTTTCCTCAATCTCACCGGTGATGGTTTCCCCTGATAGAAAGATAGTAATTAAAGCAGTAAAGAAAGCTATGCTCGCCAGTCCTATATCCTTGATAAGCTTTATTTCAGCGGTGAAGGTCAGGAATTCAAATACCCTGGAGAGGAAGATTAAACCTATGGCGAACACCAAAAGGACAGTGAAGATTTTGCTTCTTAAAGCTCTCCGAAACACATTTTGGGAAATAGCCAGAATAGTCTGCATTTTCAATTGCCTTCACTTTAAGTTCTTACGGCTGATCCCACTCCATCCCAATTTGGTCTGGAGTATTTCAAAAAAGGCCTTTTCCTCCAGTCTAATTAACTTAGCTTGACAGGAAGCCTTCTTAACCCTGATTATATCCTTATCCTTGAGATCAAAGCCTATTTGTCCGTCCACGGTGAGCATAACCTTACTTGACGGGTGTTCTAAGATGACCTCCACTACATCATTTTCGGAAATAATTAGAGGCCTTACAGCTAAGGTGTGAGCACAGATGGGGGATAGAATTATTATTCCCAAATTTGGTTGCACTATTGGCCCACCTGCAGAGAGGGAATAGGCAGTAGAGCCTGTAGGGGTAGAGATAATCAGTCCATCGGCGGAGTAAGTGGTGATAAACTCCCCGGAGACAAAGGTCTTTAAATTAACGAGACGAGATAGGGCTACCTTGCTGATGACAAAATCATTTAAAGCAAGAGAAGTTCCAATTTTTCTTTTATCTCTATAGATGATTGCCTCGAGCATCAAGCGCTTTTCTATCTTGTACCTTCCTGTCATAATTTTTGTCAATCCTTCTTTGAACTGAGAGACAGGAATTTCCGTAAGAAAGCCTAACCCTCCCAGATTAATGCCTAAGAGAGGAATTTGATAGGGGGAAAAATCTCGCGCTACCCTGAAAAGAGTTCCATCACCCCCCAAACTGATGATGAGATTTGCCTTTTCGCCTATCTCCCTTTTGTCAGCAATTAACTCCTGACGATTAATTTTCCTCCCCAACCAATCAGTGACAAAGACCTTAATATTTTTTTCCTCTAACCAGTTTACCAGAGAAATAGCATAATCCAGAGCATTCTTCCTTTCCCGATTGACTATAATTCCCACATTTTTAAGCACTTTTCTCCTCTATCTATGTAGTGGCAAAGTTTGCCTTTACATCCAGAGAAA
>CAYSEE010000115.1:0-3586 GCA_964429955.1 uncultured Clostridia bacterium
CAACAGGGATATAACTATGGCATTGTGAGAAGCCCTGGCAAGGGGTTACAAGAGCAACATTGCCCGTGGACAGGATTTCCTCGAACCCATATCCTTTCAGGGAGGTGTTGCAGCCAACAAGGCAATGCTTGTAGCCTTTAAGAAAATTCTAAAAAAAGATAACATAATAGTCCCTGAGCATTTTTACTCCATAGGAGCCTTAGGGGCAGCTTTGTTTTTAAGGGAAAATAAAAGGGAAAAGAAGTTCGATTTAACTAATTTGGAAAATGGTTTCTCATTAAAGCGGGAGGAAGAGAATTTACCAAAGTTATCCTTAGATTATGAGGGGGAAAAGCCTCCTCGAGAGGAGGAAAAATATAGGTTTCCTTCCGATGGTAGGTTAATAGATGCTTATTTAGGCGTAGATATAGGTTCAGTGAGTACCAACGTGGCAGTAATAGATGCCAACAGACGTCTTATCGCTAAAAGCTACCTTCCCACAGCGGGAAAGCCCATCAAAGCTGTTCAGGATGGTCTGAGGGAGGTCAGGAAAAAGGTAGAGGGAAAGGTAAGGATTAGAGGAGCGGGAACCACCGGATCAGGTAGGTATATGATAGGGGCCTTTATAGGGGCAGATGTAATTAAGAACGAGATCACCGCTCAGGCTAAGGGAGCTTTAAATATAGATCCAAATGTGGATACTATCTTCGAGATAGGAGGTCAGGACTCCAAGTTTATCAGCTTGAAAAATGGGGTAATAGTTGACTTCACTATGAACAAGGTCTGCGCCGCTGGGACAGGCTCCTTCTTGGAGGAACAAGCGGAACAGTTAAAGATAAACATCAAAAAAGAATTTGAGAAGATAGCTTTCTCCAGTGATAGTCCAGCTGACCTGGGGGATAGGTGCACCGTATTTATGGAATCGTCCTTAGTTGAGCACCTTCAGAGAGGGTTTCCTATTCCGGATCTGGTAGCTGGCTTGGCTTATTCGGTGGCCTATAATTACCTGAACAAGGTAGTAGAAAACAGGAAGATCGGAGACAACATATTTTTCCAGGGAGGCACGGCCTGTAATAGAGCGGTGGTAGCCGCCTTTGAGAAGATCTTGGGTAAGAAAGTGACTGTCCCCCCTCATAATGAGGTCTTAGGGGCGATCGGGGTAGCTATCGTGGCTATGGAGGAGACGGTTGGCGAGAGCAAATTTAAGGGGTTTGGCTTGAGCGAGGTAGGTTACCGAATGACCTCCTTTGTATGTAACGGGTGTTCAAATCACTGCAATGTCAATCAGGTATGGGTGGAGGGGGAGAAAAAGCCCCTGACCTATGGAGATAGATGTGAGAAATACAGCGGTAAGGAAGGAAGGAAAAAGGCAGTAGGAATTTTTGACTTTTTCGGGGAAAGAGAAAAGCTTTTGCTCTCCAAAAGAAAAGTGAAAAAGCCAAATGGGAAGAAGATGGGCATACCCCGCATTCTTTACAACTTCGAACTTTTCCCCCTATGGAACAGTTTCTTCTCCGAGCTTGGCTATGAAGTGGTGCTCTCAGATCCCACCAATGATGCTATCATTCATCAAGGGGTGGAGAGGGTAACTGCGGATCTATGCTTTCCTATGAAGGTTGCCCATGGTCACGTCTTGAACCTCTTAGAGAAAAAGGTAGATTATATATTTTTGCCCAGCCTGATCGATTTTGAGAAAAAAGCATCGCAAATAAGTAAAACTTATAACTGTGCCTGGTCCCAGGCTTTGCCTTATTTTATCAATTCGAGCATAGATAGAGAAAGATATCCTGCCACGAAGATAATTGAACCGAAACTCTCCTTGAGAAAGGGATTGAAAAAAGCTTTGATGGATGTAGGTAGGCAGTTAGGAGAAGACCCCCTTAAAGTTGAAAGGGCTGCTGAAATAGCAGAGAGAGCCCAATATCAATTTTATGAGAAGTTAAAGGAGAGGGGGAAAGAGGCTTTAGAGAAGTTAAACGGGGAAAGGGGTTTTGTGATAGTGTCTCGACCTTACAATGGGTGCGATCCCGGGCTTAATCTTGATCTTGCCAAGAAGATGAGAGAATTGGGAATGGTGCCCATACCGATGGATTTTTTGGATTTAGATCCATCTCTGGTTTTCGATGATTATTCTAATATATATTGGTATCATGGTCAGAGAATCTTATCCGCCGCTCGAAGGATAAAACAAACGAGCAACCTCTACCCCATCTATCTTACCAACTTCGCCTGTGGACCAGATTCCTTTATCAGCAAATACTTCAATGAGGAAATGGACAAGCCTTATCTTGAGCTTCAAATTGATGAACATAGTGCTGAGGCAGGTGTTATCACTCGCTTAGAGGCCTTTCTGGATAGCGTCAAAAACAAGGAAGCTCTGGAAGGGAAACCCTCGAAGGCTATGTCCCTTTTATTTAGAGCTAATTTACCTGAGGACAACAGGACAATTTACATTCCCTATATGGATGATCATTCCTATGCTCTTAAGGCTGCCCTTGAGGCCCTGGGGAGGAGAGCCGAGGTTATGAAAGTGAGCGATCCCGAGACCATACGAATTGGACAAAGGTATACCACAGGCAGAGAATGTTATCCCTGTATTCTAACCACAGGGGATATGATCAAGGTGATAAAAAACAATAACTTTAAACCTGAGAGATGCGCCTTTTTTATGGGGACAGCTCAGGGGCCTTGTAGATTTGGTCAATACCGTGCTTTTCAGGAACAAATCTTAAGGAGAATGGGTTATAAGGACGTTCCCATTGTTTCTCTTGATTCTGAGAATAGCTATGGAGGTCTTGGGGTAAAGTTTACCAAATTGGCCTGGGAGGGCATTGTGGGTATAGATATATTGCGCAAGGTTCAAAGGTTGATAAGGGCAGATGAAGTGAACAAAGGGGAGACCGATACAGTATACTTGAAATATCGGGATAAGATATATAGAGCGATTAGAGAGGGAAGAGGAATAAGCGACATAATGAAAGAGGCTGCTGAGGCTTTTAAGAGGATAGAAAGGGAGGATAGAGATAAACCTACAGTGACTGTGGTAGGAGAGATATATGTAAGGCATAACCCCTTTGCCAATAATTTTGTCATCCGTGAACTGGAGAGATATGGACTAAAGGTGGAATTGGCTTCAATGAGAGAATGGTTTATGTACACGAATGAGATGCACAAAGATACCAGTTTAGAAGAGGGAGGCTGGTGGGAGGTTATTAAAAATCGAATCAGAAACTTATTCCAGGAGATAATAGAGAAAAGGCTTGTCTCTCCTTTTAAGGAAATAGTAAGAGGATATGAGGAGCCTGAAATAGAGGAGGTCCTGGAACTTGGCGAAAAATACCTGCATCGTTCTTTAAGGGGAGAGGCGATCTTGACCGTAGGCAAGACCCTGCATTCCATACACAGGGGAAGGGATGGTGTGGTCAACGTAATGCCCTTTACCTGTATGCCGGGTAATATAACCGTTGCTATAATGACACAGATAGAAAAGGACTATCCTGGTTTTCCCATCCTTAGCCTTTCCTATGATGGCTCTCATCAGGCTAACTATTTAAATAAGATAAGGACTTTTGTCTCCAGGGTGGAAAGTTATCATAAGAAGAAATCC
>CAYSEE010000116.1:0-3578 GCA_964429955.1 uncultured Clostridia bacterium
CTTCTATCCAGAATAAATTAAAACAGGATTTTACCACTATAGCGAGGCGAATATGACCTACAGAATCGGCTGGTTTTCCACGGGGAGAGATGAGGCAGCCAGGGAGCTTTTGAAAATAGTTTATGAGAACATCGAAAAGGGGGAGATTAAGGATTCGGAAATTTCTTTTGTGTTCAGCAACAGGGTAAGGAAAGAAGACAAGCAAAGCGATAAGTTCTTTGACCTGGTGGAGAAATTGGGCATTGAACTTGTATGCTTTTCCTCACGTAAATTTAAGCCTATGATGAAAAAGAGGAAGCCTGAAAGGTGGCGCCAGCTTTACGACGAGGAAATCATCAAAAGAATTGATAAGTTTAAGGTGGATTTAATCCTCTTAGCTGGCTATATGCTCATTTTGGGGGAAAAGATTTGCCAGAAATACCCCATAATAAACCTTCATCCAGCTCTCCCAAACGGTCCCAAGGGGACATGGCAAGAGGTGATATGGGAGCTTATCGAGAGGGAGGCCGAACAAACAGGGGTAATGATGCACATAGTTACCCCGGAATTAGACGCAGGACCTCCCCTAAGCTACTGCACTTTCCCCATAAGGGGAGGAAAATTTGACCCTTTATGGGAGAATATGAAGAAGAAGTTAAAGGAAAAAACCCTGAAAGAGATCAAATCTGAAGAGGGAGAGGATGAACCACTTTTCAAGGAGATTAGAAAAGAAGGGGTAAAAAGAGAGCTTCCCCTAATTGTTTACACCCTTAAGCTGCTCTCAGAGGGGAAAATCAGGATAAGGAATGGAAAACCGACCAGGAGCTGGTGTCTAAACAAGGAAATTTGTTCCTTAATGTAAGCGAGGAAAGACCACTGAATTCAGGATAATATATAATGAGGCAGGTTAATTTAGATTGTGAAGGGCCCATCACCAAAAATGACAACGCCTTAGAGCTCTGTCAACACTTTCTTCCTCAAGGAGGATATTTTTTCTCCCTGATAAGCAAGTATGATGATTTTTTGGCTGATATCCTCAAGAGAGAGGGCCATAAGGCCGGAAGCACCTTGAAATTAATCCTTCCCTTCTTAAAGGCTTACGGGGCAACCAATAAAAAAATAAGGGAATACTCCCTTAAGAGTCTTCGCCAGATGCCCGGAGCAAGAGAGGTCATATCCTCTATCAAGGATAAAATGCCCACCTTTATCATCAGCACAAGCTATAGGCCTTATATTGAGGCCCTGTGCGAATTTCTGAGTTTTCCCCTGAAAAACACCTACTCCACCTACCTTGATATAGATAAATATACCCTACCTCAGGATGAGGTAAAAAAGCTAAAAGACCTTGCTCAGGAAATCCTTACCCTACCGCAGATAAACCTTTCGGGAATCAGGGAGGTAAGAAACCTGCCCTCCGCCTCAAAGAGAACAATTAAAAGGTTGGATGAGATATTCACCGAGGAGATGCCGCATATGGATTGTGGCAAAATATTGAGCGAGGTCAACCCTCTGGGGGGAGAGGAAAAAGCAAGGGCGGTGCTTGATTCTCTAAAGAGGACAGGAGGAAAACCCTCCGACGTAATGTACGTAGGGGATAGCATTACCGATGTGGAGGCGCTCCTTCTGATAAAAGAAGAAGGAGGAGTTGCTGTATCCTTCAATGGCAATGAGTATGCCGTAAGATCGGCGGAAATTGCCTGTATCTCCCCTCATACCTTGCCTATTTTTATTTTAGCCGACATATTTCACAGAGAGGGAAAAGAAGGCATTTTAAGAAGAGCAATAACATGGCCACAGAGTCTGGGTGAAAAGTTAAGGAAACAATTATTCACCATTATGCCCTTCCCTCGCTTAGAGGTAATAAGCGAGGATAATATAGAGCGTTTAATTCAGGAAAGCGAGGAAATGAGAAAAGGAGTAAGAGGAAAGTTAATAGGTGGATTGGGGTGATAAGAGACGTAAAATGTGAAACGTGAGAAGTGAGACGCACGAAACTATGGCGGGGACTGAATAAACCCTTTTTCCATATGAAATTTGATAGCCTGCTGAGAGGTTTTTATCATCGAGGAAGCGCTTTCGCGGAGCTCTTCCTCGGTTTTCCTTATCCTTGCCACTCCCTGGTGTATAGCCTTCATTCCCACTGCTACTGCCTCCCTTATATACATCTCCGTCTCCCCCATATTTGGAATGATATATTCCTCACTTAGCCCCTTTTCCTCTGCGTACTCGGATATAGCATAGGATGCTGTAATGCACATCTCATCGGTTATGGTCCTTGCCCCTACATCCAGAGCGCCCCTGAACACGGCAGGAAATCCAAGGGAGTTGTTTACCTGATTGGGAAAATCGGATCGACCGGTGGCCACGATTCTGGCCCCTGCCTCCTTTGCCTCCCAGGGCCATATCTCAGGGATGGGATTGGCACAAGCAAAGACTATCGCACCTTCAGCCATACTGGCGACCCACTCCTTCCTTATCACTCCTGGACCTGATCTGGATAAGGCTATACAGACGTCAGCCCCCTTTAAGGCCTCCCTTATTCCACCCTTTTTCCCTTTTTTGTTCGTCTTCTGGCACATCTCCCACTTAAGGGGTTCCTTATCCCTTAGATCGGTTCTGTCTTGATGAAGAATTCCCTTGCTGTCGACCATTATAATGTTACCCGGATTTGCCTCGGCGAGTATCATATACTTAGCTATATTTACGTTCGCCGCTCCGGCTCCTATAAGGGCGATCGTGACGTCCCTCAACTTCTTTCCAACCACCTTTAAGGCACTCATCAGAGCGGCCAGGGTCACCAGAGCTGTCCCCTGTTGGTCATCATGCCATACAGGGATATCCATTTCCTTCCTTAACCTCTCAAGGATGTAAAAGCACTTTGGCTTGGCGATATCCTCCAGGTTTATCCCTCCAAATGTAGGGGCCAGCCACTTAACGGCAGCGATTATCTCATCAGGATCCTTTGTATCTAAGCATACTGGAAATGCATCCACTCCCCCTAAGTACTTAAAGATCATCGCCTTGCCCTCCATTACGGGAAGAGAGGCTTCGGGACCGATGTCGCCCAAGCCAAGAACCCTGCTTCCATCGGTAACTATGGCCACGAAGTTGCCCTTATTTGTGTATTTGAACACCTCATCCTTATTTTTATGAATGGCCTTACAGGGAGCTGCCACCCCAGGGGTGTACCATATGGAAAAATCCTCGTAATCTCTAATCGGAGCCTTAACTGATATCCCAATCTTTCCCTTATAAAAGGGATGATACTTCATAGCCAATTTCTCTGGCTCCTTAGCCTTGGCCAAGAGCTCCTCTTCTGTCATTTCCTTAGCCATATGCTCTTCTCCTCTTAATCTTGATTATCCATCTAAAATCAGAATAACTGACTAACCTCAGGATCAGCTTTTATCCAAGCTGGGCAAGGTTATCACTCCAAAGGGAATTATCAGAAAACTTGCATTTTCGCCATACTCCTGTAAGGCCATCGAGATAGCCTCATCTACGGAATGTGCAGGAGTGAAAAATAATTGCTTCACTTTTTCGTCTGGCAACGAGGAAACCATTATCACCCGTGCCTTCTCTAAGAGCATGCCAATTGC
>CAYSEE010000117.1:0-3578 GCA_964429955.1 uncultured Clostridia bacterium
CATCTTTTTCAGCTACAATCATAGAACATCTCAAGTTCCAGGCAATGTTCTTAAAGTAAGATGAGCGCTTCATCGTTTTACCTTTTGAGTAAGTTCTATAAAAACATCTTCCAGGTTGGGGCCTAAGGTATTTAATGTGATAAACCGCAGCTTGTTCACTCTTCTATAATTAGTTAGCTCGTAGATTACTGCATCAGGATTATCTGTATAAAGCCTGAATTTATCTCCTAATTTTTCTACTTTGATTACATAAGGGATGTCCTTCAGTTGAGATAGATTATCAGGCATTGACTTGTCAAAGGCAACCTCAACGGATTGGGTGCTTTGAATTATTCTTTTTAGTCTTTGCGGAGTACCTATGGCTGCGAGCTTACCTTCGTTAATTATGGCTATCCTCTCGCACATTAAATTAGCCTCCTCAATATTATGAGTGGTGAGAAAAATGGTTACCTGGCTTTGATTTAATTCCTTGATAATATTTCTTATTAATCGGCTACTCTGGACATCTAAACCCGCGGTCGGTTCGTCGAGGAAGAGAATCTCAGGATTATGAACCAGAGACATAGCTAATATCAGCCTTTGCTTTAATCCCTTGGAGAGCTTCCTCGCTTTCTCGTCTTTTCTTTCGTACAGGGAAAACCTCTTGAGAAGCTCCTCACTTCTTTTTTTCCTTTTTCCCCTGGGTACTCCATAAATCTTTCCCATCAGCATTAAATTTTCCCATACGGAAAGATCTACATAGACATTGCAAACCTCCGGGACAATTCCCATCAATCGCTTAGCCTCAATGAGGTAATCTTTAATGTTCATCCCCGAAAGGCAAATTTCTCCCTCATCAGGCTCAAGGATACCCGTGAGCATCCTGATAGTGGTGCTCTTTCCTGCGCCATTCGGGCCTAAGAAGCCAAATATTTCCCCTCTCTTAACTTCAAAGCTGATGTGATCCACCGCCAGCAATTTACCATAATACTTGGTTAAACTTGTAGCTCTAATGGCATATTCTGGCATTTTTGTTTTCCTGCTCCTTTCGAGTTCTTCATTTTCTTTTCGGCACATCCCTCTCATCCTCTTTCAATATTTTTGAAAAACTCTTCAAAAACTCATTTACCCTTTCATTATTGGCTGAGTAATGTACCCAATAACCTCTTTTTTCCATCCTTACCAAGCCAGCCTCCCTCAAAATCCTGAGATGTTGAGAAACAGCTGGTTGGGACACATTCAAAAAAGATGTTATGGCATTGACGCAGAACATCCTCTTGGTGAGAAGGAGAAATATCCTGAATCTGGTTGGATTAGACAGAGCCTCGCATATCTTGATTATTTCCTCAACTTCGAGATTCGACATCTTCGCTCTTTTATAAGTATATTAACATCTACTTATATTATACCGAAAAATATTTCTTTGTCAACTGAAAGTACTTATCTTCCTTTCCATCTCCTTGAATTCCTCTTCGCTAATTTCTCCTTTAGCATAGCGTTTTTTGAGAATCTGGAGGGAATCAAAAATACCCCGGGGAGGTTAGGTGCATCAGCTCCTTAACCTCCCCGATAAAAGCTAATTGGTAGAAAGATTTGTTAAGGGAAGAGGTCCCATCCTCTTCTCCCGTGAACTCTGTCTTTGCCCCATTCTCTATTACAATGGAAGCGAGGGAAGCAAAGTCGCTTATTCCAGCGATAGGAGTATAGTTTATCCCACTGCTCCGGAGTAAAAATCTTTCTCATTTGAATTTGGTAATCCAGAGCTTTTTTCTGTATATCCGTGCGTAGCTTACCTATTTCCTCCACCATAGAGTTGATTTTATCCTGGTCTGGTTCCTTAGATAACAATAGAGTTCGAAGTTCCAGTTGTTTAACCTGAAGAGCATTTCTCAATTCCAGCATCTCTTTCTGGTATTTCAGGCTCAGATCCTGTAGTTTTTTGACCTGTTCCTCTGAGAGATTGAGATCTACCCCGTCGAAGTAACCAGAAGCTATTCCGTAAGCTTTAGGTAAAACTCCTCTGTTCTGAGGAGATCCCCAGGCAAAAGCTGTCCCAATGCCCCCGAAGAGCAGCAGGGCTATTAAGGTCCCAAAAAGTATTTTCTTTACTCTATTCATCAGTTCGTTCGCCTCCTTTCAACTTTTTATAAATTAAAATCTTCTCCTTATATGTCCTCTTGGTGGTCTTTCAGGATGTAGTATCCTTCTTATAAGGGAGAAAAATTTTACCTGTTGTTCCGGGGTCAATATAGATCTTATCTCTTCCAGATGGTTTACCGTCTCTACTTGAAGTTGTGCCTGCAGGGAGACAATTTCGCTCATTTTGTCTCTGACTTTTTTCTGATCCGAAGAAGGCTCTCCCAATAAGTCGCTTAGCTCGGCTCTTCTTTGATCAAGCTGAGCTCTTATCTTCTCTATCCTGGCGTAGAATGATTTATTCAGAGACTCCATCCTCTCTTTTTGAGATTTAGATAAAGAAAGATAATTGCAGAGGAAATCGGTAGAGGATGATCGCAAATTCTCCCTTTTCAATAACTTAGGGATGAATGTCCCTGAAAGAATTCCAGCAATAAAGACAACCATTAAAATTATGATTAATTTTTTTCTCATCTGTTTTCTACCTCTGTTGATTCGCTAAGCTAAAGTAAACATCGGGGAGGGAACCAGGGGGAAGGTCCTGAAAGTTGTCCAGTCCTATTGAGGATAGATATTCTTCTTCCAGATTAATATTTTGAAAGGATACGACCTTCCCCAATAGGTTCCCTATAACAACCCCTATAATTAAAGCGGCAGCAACCGCCGCTGGTAAGATGAGGTAAGCCCTTCGCCTGAGGAAATGAGGTAGAACTTGCCTTTCCTTAGAGTAAATCTTTTCCCACAGGTTAGCCTCGAAATCCTCAGAGGGCTTCAGGCGCTGTTGATCTTTGAGAAGATAAAGGGTTTTGCTTAGTAAATCTACCTCTTTTTTGCACTCAGCGCATCTTAAAAGATGCTCTTCTATTAAGAGCCTCTGCTTTTTCTCAAGCTCCCCGTCTAAATAGGCTACCAATTTTTTTCTTATTTTTTTGCACTTCATTTTACCTGTCTATTTATATAAACCCAAAATCCCTTAAAAACCCCCATCATATTTTCCATCTATTAAGTAAGGACTGAGCCTTTTTTTCAAATTTGTTCTTGCCCAGTAAAGACGTCGTTCTACACTCTTTATCGAACAACCAAGGATTTTTGAGATCTCTTTATAAGATAGTCCTTCGTATACCCGAAGGATGATGGCAATTCTTTGCTTGGCAGGTAAAGAATCAATTGTTTTTCTTACCAATGCATTTTTCTCTTTTTCCTCCAAAATTTGCTGGGGTAAAGGAGAGGGATCGGCAATTTCATCGATCAACTCCTCCTCTTTCCCTTCTTTTCCTGAGATACATTTACTTAATGAAATAGTCCGAAGCTTTGTTCTTTCCCTTACCTCGTTAAGACAAAGATTAGTAGTGATTTTGTATAGCCAGGTGGCGAATTTTGCCTTTGCTTTATACCTTTTTCCCGCCTGGTAAACTCTTAAGAATACCTCTATTGCCAGATCCTCTGCTTCGTCTCTATCACCG
>CAYSEE010000118.1:0-3565 GCA_964429955.1 uncultured Clostridia bacterium
TCTTCTCCCTTGCCCTGTAATATGCCTATATCTCTTGTTCTTTGGTTTCGAACCCCTACCTTGCTTCTTTCATCTATTATTAGCAATACCTTAGCTCGATGTGGATAAACCTCGGTTATTCTTCCCACCAATCCCTGGGCATTAACCACTACCATTCCCTTTTTTAATCCTTCTTCTCTTCCCCCATTGATAAAAATGACCTTGAAGTAATTATACGGAGCATAAGCTATTACCTCCAGAGGAATAAGGGAATAAGATTCCTTTTGTTTAAAGTTAAGAAGCTCTCGCAATCGCTGATTAGAAAGAAGCACCTCCTGGTAGTAATTTTTCTGTTTAAAGAGAAGTTCCTCGACCTTTCTCTTGAGCTCTTGATTCTCCTTTCTTATCTTCTCAGTTTCACAGATATTTTCCACAAACTTGACTAATCCTCCCTTGAAGTTTGAGGAGATAAGTTGGATAGGTCCAATGATATCGTAACTTCCCTCTCTAATGCGAGCGGGAAGATTGCCCTTGAGATGGGAAACTAACATTAGGGCGAGAGAGGCAGAAAGGAAAATAGCTAAGAAAAAAGCTTTAGAATAGCTCTTCAGTCTAATCTTTCACTCCCTAAGTTTGTTAATCCAGGCTGGTGGTTACTTCTACCGCGGATAAAAGCTCCTTATCCTCCAATAGTTTTCCTGCTCCTAATACTACTGAAAAAAGAGGATCCGGTGCCACCCTTACCGAAAGATGAGTTTTTTTAGAGATGTATTTGTCAAGCTCACTCAAGCAGGCTCCTCCTCCGGTAAGATATATTCCCCTTTCCATTATATCTCCGGCTAATTCGGGCGGACTTTGCTCTAAGGTAGACTCAATTATATCACAAATGGTGGAGATCACAGATGAAAGGCTATCGCTTACTTCTTTTGCACTTATCTCTATCTCAGCAGGGAAGCCATTGGTTAAACTTCTTCCTCTTACCTTAATTCTTTTTTCCTTTGATGGAGGACAAGCGCAGCCTATGGTCATTTTTATCCACTCCGCCATTTGTTCCCCTATTAGAAGATTGTGGTTTTCTCTTAAATATTGAATTATGGCCTGATCCATCTCATCTCCGGCTATCCGAATGGAATTACTAATTACTACTCCATTGAGGGAAATTATGGCTACCTCGCTTGTCCCTGCTCCAATATCTACAACCATATTGCCGAGAGGCTCAGAGATAGGTAGGTTTGCTCCAATAACGGCTGCTACTGGCTCCTCCACCAGATGAACCTGACGAGCTCCTGCTTGCATAGCGATGTCTATTACCGCTTTTTTCTCCACCTTAGTGGCTCGGGAAGGAACACCGATTACCATCTTAGGGCCAAGCAAAGGGTGAGCAGGCTGGACCTTGGAGAAGAAATACTCAAACATCTTTTGAGTTATGTCAAAGTCGGCAATTACTCCATCCTGCAGAGGACGAATGGCCAAAATGTTCTTTGGAGTCTTGCCTATCATTTTTTTGGCTTCTTCTCCTATGGCCAAAATTTTTCCATCATTTGAGCTGATAGCCAATACAGAGGGCATATTCAAAATAATCCCCTTGCCCTTCGCATAGATCAAGGTATTGCTGGTACCTAAGTCCATTCCAAAACTATCGCCGAATATCTTGAAATTTAGTAGATCCCTAAACATAAAAATATTTTAGCAACTCTAAGAGAAAAAGTCAAGGGAAATGGGATTTTACAAAATTTATAGAAAAGTATATAATGGAAAATAGAAAGTCACAGAGAAAAATATTTACAATGAGGGGAAAAAAATGAAAAACGTAAAGGCAGTGATTTTAGCAGCAGGAGAAGGAACCCGTATGAAGTCAAGACTAAGCAAACTCCTTCATCCTCTACGCTATCAAGCTTTGGTGAAGTTTCCCGTCAATGCCTGCGTTGAGAGTGGAATAGGTGAGGTTATCCTTGTGGTGGGTCATCAGGCGGAGGAAATAAAGTCCGTTCTGGGAGACGGTTTTACATATGTATATCAAAAAAAAAGGCTGGGTACAGGGGATGCTTTAAAACAAGCTGTTCCTCTTTTAAAGGACTTCAAAGGGGAGTTAGTAGTTCTTCCTGGGGATGCTCCCTTTATTAACTCCTCTACGCTAATTCAACTAATTCAATATCATCGGAGACAAAAGCCGGTAGCTACTATATTAACTGCTCTTCTCTCTGACCCTGGGCATTATGGAAGGGTCATACGTGACGGCTATAGACAGATTAAAAAAATTGTGGAAAGTAAGGATGCTAAATCCGAGGAATTGAAGGTTAAAGAGGTAAATAGTGGGATTTATTGTTTTGACACGCAGAAACTTCTTCAAGTTCTACCTTATCTGAATTGTAACAATGTAGGGAAAGAGTATTACCTCACCGATGTGGTTGAGATATTTCATCGACGGGGATTAAGAGTGGAAGCGATGATGACAAATGACCCAACCGTGGTTTTAGGAGTTAACACCCCCGAGGAGTTGAAGAGAGCCTGGAGAATTTTAAAAAAGAGGGATAGAAGGAAAGCAGACAATCCATCAAGAACTCTACCAGGCTAAAATTGCGATTGACAAAACGTCCTGAACCTCCTTAAATCCTCCCAAGTTAAGGTTTATCTTCAATTTTTGAAGTTTTAAGGCCGTGAAGTTGACGAATTTTTGGACTGTTGTATAATATAGTAAAACGATATACTAATATTGACGGCGATAAATGAGACAGAGAAAAACGCTGAAAGATGTAGCTAAGGAAGCAGGTGTTTCCGTAAGTATGGCCAGCAGAGTCTTGGGTAACTATGGATACTTCAGCGAGGAAACCAGATCTAAAGTGCTTAAAGCCGCCGAGAAGTTAAACTATAAGCCGGATGTTATTGCTCGAGGTCTTAAAACTCGTCAAACTAAGGCTATAGGGGTGATTATATCCGATGTGGTTACTTTTTTCTTTACCACTCTTGTTCGAGGGGTTGAGGATGTGGCCAGCCAGAACGGCTATAGTGTGATCCTGTGTAATAGTGATGAGGACCCGACGAAGGAGCGAGAGTATCTATTAGCCTTATATGAGCGAGGTGTGGATGGATTGATCGTCTCCCCTTCTATAGGGAATCATAGCTATCTTAAGAAGTTGGTCAGGGGTGGAATGCCCTTAGTATTAGTGGATAGGAGGATAAGAGGCCTCAAGGTTCCAACGGTGACGGTCGATAACCAGACTGGCTCTTATGAGGCGGTAAATTACCTTATCAATTTAGGACATCGCCGCATAGGGATTATCACTGGTCTAAAAGGGGTTACCACCAGTGAGGAGAGATTAGCTGGGTATAAAAGAGCCCTTGAGAAAAATCACCTTTCTTTAGATCCAGAGCTTATAAAAGAGGGGGACTACCGAAGGGAAAAGGCTCAGGAGGCGACCCAAGAATTGTTAAGAATGAAGAATCCTCCCACCGCTCTTTTTGTCTGTAATGAGCCTATGACCAGCGGAGCTCTTTTAACTCTAAGGGAAAACAAGGTAAAAATTCCGGAGGAGATGGCTATAATTGGATTTGATGACCCTATATGGGCCCCTTTAACCGAGCCTCC
>CAYSEE010000119.1:0-3562 GCA_964429955.1 uncultured Clostridia bacterium
ATAAAGGGCTTTATCAAAAATAATTATAAAGGCTATTATTAAAATGTCAAATTTTGAAGTTGTTTGGGAGTTTTGTTTGACAATCACTCTAAATATGTTATTATTGACAATGATTAAAGGGAAGATTCAAGCTCTCCTACGCAAGAGAGCCGAAGCAAACAAGGTTTGTAGTGGTCGACATAATAAGCAAAGCAAGCTTTGCCACTACAACAAAGGGAGGATTAAATGCCCCTTCATCGATATAAGTGCAATAAATGTGGGGAGGAATTTACCCGACTGGTAAGGACACAGGATAAGGACGAGATTAAATGCGATAAATGTGGAAGCATGGAGGTGGAAAAGCTTCTTCCGAGAATTAGCATAGGAAGAGGGAAAACCGGTGAAGGTTCGTCCTCAAGGATAAGCAGCTGTTCTACCTGCTCAGCGAAAAATTGCGCCAGCTGTGGGAAATAGATAAGTTTTAGAGAAGAAGGAAAAATCCTTTGGGGTAAGAAAGGAGTTAATCGATAGTTACTTTAAAGCAAGGTAAGGAAGAATTGAAGGAAGAGTGGATTGCTTTCCTTATTATAGAAGTAGAGGGACTCCTGGGGCTAAGCTTTCTTTATCATTTTAAAACTATTCTAAGATTATAAGAAAGGAATATTAGAAATTGTTTAGAGATAGTCAAAGAGAGGAACAGGATGAGTTTATGGGGAGGAAGATTTGTCGAGCCCACGGATAAGTTGGTAAGAGAGTTTACCTCCTCCATTGAGGTGGACAAAAGGTTATATAAATACGATATAATGGGAAGCATAGCCCATACTAAGATGCTCTCTAAATGTGGGATCATCAAGAAAGAGGAGGGCGAGGCAATAATCCAGGGGTTAAAGGGCATAGAAGAAGATATAGAAAAGGGAAAACTTAGTTTAGAGGGAAAAGAGGACATTCACTTAAGTATAGAAGAAGAACTAATTAAGAGGATAGGGGAGAAGGGGAAAAAGGTCCACACCGCCCGCTCCCGCAACGACCAGATAGCCCTGGATGAAAGGCTATATTTAAGGGAAGAGATAAAGCAAGTCGTTAACTTAATTGTTAATTTACAGAAAAAGCTTCTTGAATTAGCTGAAAAAAACTTAGAGGTAATCCTGCCCGGTTATACTCATCTTCAATATGCTCAGCCCATCCTGCTCTCTCACCATTTTTTGGCCTATTTCTGGATGCTGGAGAGAGACAAGGGACGCCTCAGAGATTGTTATAAAAGAGTTAACGTGATGCCCCTCGGCTCAGGAGCCCTGGCCGGGACCTCCTTTCCCATTGATAGAGATTACGTGGCGAACCTCCTAAATTTTCCCAAAATTACGGAAAATAGCCTGGATACGGTAAGTGATCGTGATTACATTGTGGAACTCTTATCCTGTCTTTCCATATTGATGATGCATCTATCCCGTCTCTCGGAGGATATAATTCTCTGGTGCTCTCCTGCCTTTTCCTTTATGGAAATTCCCGATGCCTTTGCCACGGGATCAAGCATTATGCCTCAGAAGAAAAATCCCGATGTAGCCGAGCTTATTCGAGGGAAGACGGGAAGAGTTTATGGAAGCCTCCTTTCAATTCTCACCATAATGAAGGCCCTTCCTCTCTCCTACAATCGAGATATGCAGGAGGATAAATTGCCCTTATTCCAAGCTCTGGAGATAGTAAAAAGAAGTCTGGGCATATATACCCAAATGTTAGCTAACATAAAGATAAACAGAGAAAAGATGGAGAAAGAGGCCCGGAAGGGATTTTTTGCCGCCACCGATCTGGCCGATTACTTAGTGAGGAAGGGAATCCCCTTTAGAGAGGCTCATAAGATTATAGGAAAGGTAGTCAAGTATTGCGAGCAGGAAAATAAGGGCTTTGATGATTTAACCTTAAGGGATTATCAGTCCTTCTCCCCTGCATTCGATGAGGACGTCTTTGAGAGACTGAAGTTAGAGCACTGTGTTTTAAATAAGGAATCAGCCGGGGGAACGGGAAAAAAATCCATCTTGGAGCAGATGAAGTTAGCCAGGAGGAGTCTGGATGAAGGGATTCAGTTATAAAGAGGGAAGGTTTTTCTGTGAAGAGGTGAACCTCAGCGAGCTTGTCCAAGAGATGAAAACCCCTCTTTACGTGTATAGCTACGAGGTATTGGTGGATAATTACAGGCGGGTTAAGCAGGCCTTCGATAAATTTTCCCCTTTGATTTGCTATTCTCTGAAGGCAAACTCAAATCTTGCCCTGTGCAGGGCTCTTGCTCAAGAAGGGGCAGGAGCAGATATCGTCTCCGGAGGAGAGCTTTACAGAGCCATTCAGGCAGGTTTTCCTCCCGAAAAGATAGTCTTTGCCGGGGTGGGCAAAAGGGAGGACGAGATAAAGTACGCCTTGCAAGAGAACATTTTAATGCTAAATGTGGAATCGGCCTCAGAGCTGAGACTGATAGCCAGGCTTTCTCAGAGGTTAAGCAAAGAGGCGAGGATTTCGGTGCGAGTTAACCCCGATGTAACTCCCGAGACCCATCATTATGATATCACGGGCAACAAAGAAAGCAAATTCGGCTTAAGCTTTGAAGAAGCGGAAAGGCTATATGAAGAGGCAAGAGGGCTGAAAGGGATAAAGCCTGTTGGCATTCATATGCATATAGGCTCTCAGATAACCGACCCTCATCCCTATCTTGAGGCGTTGGAGAAGGTGACAAAACTATTTGACCATCTCAAACACCAGGGCATCCCTTTGAAATATCTCGATATGGGAGGAGGATTTGGAATTAGCTATGAGGATGGCAGGCCTGCCTTGATGATCGAGGAAATGGCGGAGAAAATCGCTCCCCTGATTCAGAGAACCGGGGCAAGGTTAATCATAGAGCCGGGAAGGTATATAGTGGGCTCTGCAGGGATTCTGATCACTCGCGTGCTCTACAAAAAGAGGACAGAAAGTAAGACCTTTATCATTGTGGATGCGGGGATGAATGACCTCATCAGGCCCTCTCTTTATGAGGCCTACCATCGTATAAAAAAGCTAAAGGAACCAGATAGGAAATCTTTCACTGAGGTGGTAGATGTGGTGGGTCCGATATGCGAGTCAGGGGATTTCTTTGCTCAGGGAAGGGTCCTTCCCAAAATTAAGGAGGGGGAGTATTTAGCCATAATGGATGCAGGAGCTTATGGGTTCTCTATGTCCTCCTCCTACAATAGTCGCCCCCGGGCGGCAGAGGTTCTGGTAAAGGATAAGAGGTGGTGGGTAGTTCGGGAAAGAGAGACCAGAGAGGATTTGATTAAAGGCGAGCGCATCCCCGCAAAATTCCTTCCTTCCCCCTCTTGCTCTATTCCCTTCACCAAGATGCAGGGCTGTGGTAATGATTTTATCATTGTAGACAACCGCTCCAATTTAATCCGCGAGAGAGCAGAATTTGCCAGAAAGGTTTGCGCCAGAAAGACAGGGATAGGGGCGGATGGTCTTCTTCTGCTGGAGGAGTCCCGAGAGGCCGATTTTAAAATGCGCACTTTTAACCCTGATGGCACGGAAGCGGAGATGTGCGGAAATGGGGCAAGATGTGCAGCTC
>CAYSEE010000120.1:0-3556 GCA_964429955.1 uncultured Clostridia bacterium
AGCTCTCAGTTATATGATTTGACACGGTATTTTCAAAATTTGGGGGTGGAACTAACTCTTGCCTCTCTTTGGAAGGAGAGAAAAAGAGAAGTTAAAGTGCGAGGAATAATAAGGTCTTATCATCTGCGCGGTCCGAAAATCCTCGTTCCTATTCGTATGATGTTTGCTCCCTCTTCAATGGCGATCCGATAGGAGTCGCTCATCCCCATAGAGAGGTATTTCATCTCTACATTGGGGATGTTCATCCTTTTTATCTCCTCAAACATTACTTTTGTCTGCCTGAAATATGGTCTTGTCTTCTCTGGATCCTCCAAGGGCGGCCCCATCGTCATAAGCCCCATAACTCTTATATTCTTTAAAGATGAAATATTCCTCACCAGATTTTCCACTTCTTCTGGCTTTACCCCCCATTTTGTTCTCTCTCTGGCTATATTTACCTCACAAAGGACGGGCATAATCCTGCCCACGGAAGAACATCTTTTATCTATCTCCCTGGCAATATCGACCGAATCAACCGTTTCAATTAAATCAAATATCCTTATCGCCTTCCTCACCTTGTTTTTCTGAAGATGTCCAATAAAATGCCACCTAACTCTTTTCCCTATGAGGGCGAAAGCCTTCT
Source organism: uncultured Clostridia bacterium (assembly GCA_964429955.1). Lineage (GTDB taxonomy): Bacteria > Aerophobota > Aerophobia > Aerophobales > B47-G16 > CAYSEE01. Next base: position 623 of record CAYSEE010000120.1, read on the forward strand.
CTGCTTCCTGGACATAATTCTCGCCGACAACCTTAATACCCGCCTCTACGGCCTCAAGTACCTCCTCTGGTGTTCTGGTCTTCGCTGCGGCAACAAGGATGACGTTGTCAGGGATCTCCTTCAACAGGGAATTTACGTTGTCCCTTATCTTTGAAGCTTTAATCTCTACCACCATCTTCCCCTTTCTTGAAATGTCTTAATGAACCTCTCGATCGAACGATCGTATGTTCTCTCCACATCATCCGGGAAGAAACAAGCCGGTAGCTCCCCCATTCTCCAATGATACTCAATACACTCACAACAAATCCCCTTTCTGCTACAGGGCTCATAGGTGCAATTGCACCTTCTTTTGTTTTGTTCTATATTGCATTCTCGCATGGTCTATCCTCCTTGTTTCTTTTTATAAGAGGCTGTAGCAGTAGTTGTTATACCTCCCCTTGTGGCGAATTTTCCTATTACAGTGAGCTCTAACGGATCAAGGACAGCCACAAGATCCTCTAAAATTTTGTTCACCACGTGTTCATGGAATATCCTGACTTGCCTGAAGGAGTAAAAGTAGTATTTTAAGGATCTTAGCTCTATGCAGAGCTTGTTGGGCACATACCTAATGATGATAGTAGCCTGATCCGGAAGCTCGTTAAAGGGGCAAAGACAGGTAAACTCATCTGTTGTATGTTCCATCTGGATAGGGCGATAGGAATATTCGTAGGGAAAGGTTTTGAGGATAGAGCGGTCAATGAGTGAGGGTTCAAAGCTTTTCCCCACCGTCTTCTTCGCCTTCATTTCCTCCTTTGGTGGAACTCGATCTTCGTATATCACTTTAAAATCCTCCTAATCCTTAACCTATTTTCACTTCCAGCATCCTATCCAGGGCTTTTTTTGCCCTTATAGCTACTTTCCCTGGAACCTCGACCCGATACTCCATATTTTCCAAAGCCGAGGCCACCTTCTCCAAGGTTATCAGCTTCATATCCCTGCAAATGGCTTCTTCTGAAGCTGGATAGAACTTCTTGTCAGGGTTATGGATCCTCAGATTATGAAGCATTCCCTTCTCCGTTCCCACAATAAACTCCTTATAACTATTTTTGGAAGCGTATCTTGCCATTTGAGATGTAGAGCCTATATAATCCGCCAGGCTTGTTACCTCGGGCGGACATTCCGGATGAACCATAACCTTCGCATTGGGATGTTCTGTCTTTGCTCGCCTGAGGTCATCCTGTCCGATGTTATGATGATGAACGTAACAAAAGCCATCCCAGAGGATAACCCTTTTATCCGTTTTGGAGGACACAAACTTACCCAGGTTTTTATCGGGGAGAAATAAGATCTGTTTCTCCTTTAATGAATTGACGACATCCACAGCATTTGCCGAGGTGCAACAAATATCGCTTTCCGCCTTGATGAGAGCTGATGAGTTCACATAACTTACCACTGCAGCATCGGGATATTCCTTTTTTTTAGCCCTTAACTCAATCAGTGTAGCCATATCCGCTAAGGCGCATCCTGCATTCTTATCGGGCAGGAGGACGATCTTGTCGGGATTAAGTATGGCTGCTGTTTCAGCCATAAAGCGCACTCCACAAAAAAGGATCACCTTAGCATCTGTGCTGACGGCTTTTCGACTTAAACCCAACGAATCCCCGATAAAATCCGCTATATCCTGGACCTCGTCCCTTTGATAGACATGCGAGAGGATAACAGCGTTTCTCTTTTTCTTTAGAGCTTTTATTTTCTCAATTAATTTATCTTTTTCCATATCCTCCTCCCAGCCAATCCTGATAAAATCTCCTCATATCCCTGTCCGGCCTATACCTTTCCACAGCTTCTTCTTTAAAGGAAAACTTATATTCCTCAATATAGTTTAAGAGAATCTTATAGGCTCGATTAATTTGGGCCATTTTCTTCTCATTTTCGCCCTTTTTCTTCTCATCCTGACATTTGTCCGGATGATACTCTCTTACCTTATTTCTGTAGGCCTCCTTTATCTCGGTAAGGGTAGCCTCACTGGGAAGACCAAGCAGTTTCCTCGCTGCATCTATTTCCTTAAAATTAAAGTCAGCCATTTTCAACTTCCTGAATCCACCAATCTTCCTCATCGATTACCTTAATTCCATTTCTTTTAAACAGGGCACTGGTTACACCATCCCCTCTGATTAATTTTCCAGAAAAACTTCCGTCATATATTAATCCACAGCCACAAGATGGACTTCTGGACTTCCCGATGAATTCCTTGATATTGTATTGCCTTGCGATTTTTAGCGCCTCCTCCGCTCCTCTTATAAATTCCAGGGTGACATCCTCACCAGCCTTATTCTTAACCCTGCTTTTGCCATTTAAAACATCTTCTCCTGTGCCACTTTGAATCTCTTGAGGAATTCGGGGAGTCTTAAGACCCCCTAACTGTTCGGGACAGATCGGGATCAAAACTTCATTTTTTAAGAGCTTTATTATCTTCTCATTTCTATATTCATCTGTTCCATTCCAATTACATCTTATTCCCAAAAGACAAGCGCTTACAAGTTTCATTAGACTCCCTCTTCCAATACCGCAAGAAAACCTCAGGCTTTCCTCTCCGTCTCTGAGAATACCCTTCACCCCCTATTTATTCCTAAGAGCCGATCTATCCTCTGTTTATCAAATCCAACAACTCTTGCTCTGCCGATTAAGAGAACAGGCACGCCCATTTGCCCGGTCATCCTCACCACATCCTTAGCCGCATCTGGATCCTTGTCTACCTTTATCTCCTTTACCTTCACTCCATTCTGATGAAGATAATTCTTAGCTCGAGCACACCAGGGACAGGAGCTTGAGGAAAACAGGATAACCCTGGGATATTTCTTAACCTTTGTACCAGACATTTACGCCTCCTAACTTATTAGCTTAACTCCTTAAAGTTTTGTTCCTCAAGCATAAGTCTCTCCCCGTAATTGGGGA
>CAYSEE010000121.1:0-3554 GCA_964429955.1 uncultured Clostridia bacterium
AAGATGAATATCAAAGGAGGGTTAAATCCAGTTTCTTACTTTTGCCGCAGGGCCTTCTCCACCAACTTTATAGCACAGTATTCCCCACACATAGTGCAGACATCGGAAAGGCGGGGCTTGCTCTCCTCCCTCATCTTTCGGGCTAATTCCGGGTCGATGGCGAGTCTAATCTGCTCCTCCCAATTTCTCTTCTTCCTCATCTTAGCCATCTTCGTATCCCACTCCATAGCTCCTCTTACCCCCTTGGCTATATCCCCTATATGAGCAGCAATACGGGTGACCACAACCCCCTCCCTGACATCCTCCACCGTGGGAAGCCTCAAATGCTCACCCGCCGTTACATAACACAGAAAATCCGCTCCACTGCTCGCTGCATAGGCACCCCCGATGGCTGAGGTGATATGATCGTAACCAGGGGCAATGTCGGTAACCACAGGACCCAACACATAAAAGGGAGCATTATGGCACAGTTTTTTCTCCAGAAGAACGTTTGCCTTTATCTCATCAAAGGGAACGTGACCCGGGCCCTCTATCATCACCTGCACACCCTCATCCTGAGCCTTTTTAGCCAGCTCACCGAGGAGGATTAACTCCTGAATCTGGGCCCTATCAGTGGAATCGGCCAAACAACCCGGACGAAGTCCGTCTCCCAGACTTAGGGTAAGATCATACTTTTTGGCGATCTCGAGCAACCGATCGTAGTGTTCATAAAGGGGATTTTCTTTGTCATTGGCTATCATCCACGTGGTCAAAAAGGCCCCTCCCCGGCTAACTATATCGGTAATTCTTCCCTCGCGACGAAGGCGCTCTAAGGATGCCCTGGTGAGCCCACAATGGACGGTGATGAAGTCAACTCCATCCTCAGCCTGTTTTTCAATAACCTGAAATACCTTCTCCTTATCCATCCTTATCAAGGCCTTCCTCTCAGCTACAGTCTCAATAGCTGCCTGATAAATGGGAACCGTGCCCAAGGGAACGGGACAGGACTTTAATATGACCCGGCGAATCTCGTCCAAATTTCCTCCCGTGCTTAAATCCATAACCGCATCTGTACCTGCCCTTATAGCTACATCCAATTTCTTTAGCTCATAGTGCAAATCCACATAGTCAGGGGAAGTGCCAATGTTGGTATTTACCTTGGTTCTCACTCCTCTGCCAATGGCCTTTGGCCAACGCAGGGTGTGTGTGTTATTCTTGGGGATAACTATCTCCCCCTTAGCTATTCCTTTACAGACAAATTCAGGGTCTAATCCCTCCTCCTTAGCTACCTGCCTCATTTCAGGAGTGAGGTTGCCCTTTTTCGCTTCACTTAATTGAGTCATTTATTTAAACATCCTCCTTCATTTTCTCATTTTTCTTCCCCAATCATCTGCCTTCAAAAGAGCCTTATAAACCATATCTTCATCTACAGGAAAGGGAAGATTACGAATACGCCTTCCTTGCCGAAAGATCTCTTTGACAACGATCTTCAACCTTTCCTCATCTCTTAATCCTATCTCTTCCAAGGTTAAGGGCAAGCCTAAAAGAGAGTAAAGCTCCAAAAGCTCCTCTATTTCATCCTCATTCCGTCTCTCCAGAATTAATTGCATTATTATCCCAAAAGCAACCCTTTCTCCATGGAGGGTCGAACGATTTCCCCTTAACATAGTCATTGCGTAATTTAAGGCATGAGCAGCTACAGAACGGAACTTTTCCCTGCCCAATCCGGCGATCAAACCCGTAAGTAGAATATTGGTCTGGATAATTAACTCTACCTCCTTGGAGCATCTTTTTCTCTCCACGTCCTCCTTTGCCTTAGGTCCAAACTCCTTAATTAGCTCACAAGCCCTTTTGGATAAACTCAGGGCTAACTCGGTGGAAAGATCCTTTTCCATATTCCTAACAACTACCCTTCCCTCATACCATTTAGCCAGAGTATCTGCCATTCCCGCACTTATAAGCCTTGCCGGCGCCTGGCTTATAACCTCCGGATCTACTAAGGTCAAATCCGGACTTTTCTTTAAATCCAGTGTTTTTATATATTTCCCCTCTCGTGTATAAGTAGGGGCGATAAAGGACCAGGCAGCACAGGTAGCAGCGCTGGTGGGGATGGTGATCACGGGTAGACGAGCATAAAGGCTCGCCGCCTTGGCTGTATCCAGGGATTTTCCTCCCCCACATCCTATAACTACATCTATCCCCTCTTTTTTAATTATATTCGTAACCTTATCTATCTCCTCAGGTGAGCATTCTCCTCTAAACTCCTCAAATCTCGATGATAAACCGGCCTCCTTTAAACTTTCCAGTATCGTCTTCCCCACAATGGAAAAGACCAGTCCATCCGCCAATAATAATGGTCTTTTGCCAAAAGGGATGAGAAATTCTCCCACTCTTTTTATTATTCCCTTTTGTTGTATATATCTCTCCGGAGCAAGAAAAAGATCCATTTTTTAATCCTCATTCACTTTCTCTGTTACAAAGGGTCACGATAACCAGCTGCCTCCAACACCGCCTCTTCCTTAGCAGGAACCACTATAGGCTCAGATGACTCCTTTATCGCTCTATCCGGGTCTTTCAACCCGTGTCCGGTGAGAATGCAGACAACTTTCAATTTTCGCCCTGAACTTGGGAGGCAATGGTCAAAATAACCTCTTTTATACAGCTTAATTACCCCAGCTATCGAGGCAGCCGAAGCTGGCTCCACAAATATTCCCTCGCGCTCAGCCAACATCTTATAAGCCCTTAAGATCTCTTCATCAGTTACCTTATCTATCAATCCCCCTGATTCATCAGCGGCCTCTACGGCCTGTCCCCACCTGGCCGGATTGCCAATTCTTATCGCCGTAGCAATGGTCTCAGGATTCTTTATAGGATGGCCATCCACAATGGGAGCCGAACCAGAGGCTTGAAAGCCCAATATCTTAGGTAAATTGTTTATCTTTCCTTTCTCTCGATATTCCTTATATCCCTTCCAGTAAGCAGTGATATTACCGGCATTTCCCACCGGTAGAGATTGATAGTCAGGCGAGGTCCCTAAGACATCACATATCTCAAAGGCGGCCGTTTTCTGTCCCTCGATACGATGGGGATTAAGGGAGTTCACCAAAGTTATAGGATACTTGGAGGTGATCTCTTGCACTAAATTTAAGGCATCGTCGAAATTCCCCTTTACGGCAACGACCTTTGCCCCATGAAGTAAGGCCTGGGAAAGCTTGCCGAGGGCTATAGCCCCTTCAGGGATAAGAACAATACAATCCAGCCCGCTCATTGCAGCATAGGCGGCAGCTGAGGCAGAGGTATTTCCGGTGGAGGCGCACATTATCGCCTTTGCCCCTCTTTCTAAGGCACAGGAGACGGCCACCGTCATTCCCCTATCCTTAAAAGAAGAGGTGGGATTTAACCCCTCGTATTTTAAGTAAATCTGAATCTTATCCCCTAACTCCCTTGAAATATTGTTCGCTGGGATAAGAGGGGTATTACCCTCCAGTAAGGTAACCACAGGCGTCTTCTCCGTCACAGGCAAGTAATCCCGGTAATGTCTGATCACCCCTTCCCAGTGCATTGTCCCTCCTTGA
>CAYSEE010000122.1:0-3522 GCA_964429955.1 uncultured Clostridia bacterium
AACATCCTCGGCGGGCAACTTGATAAATTTAATAGGTTGCCGAATCCAGGTTAAAATTATATTCTTCTCCAATAAACAATGGCATCTTCACCCGTATCTGTGTAATAGTGGGGACGGATGGCTATTTTCTTGAATTTAAGCTTTTCATAGAGCCTGCAAGCGGCTAAATTTGACTGGCGAACCTCCAAAGTGATGATGGCTAAACCTCGGTTCTGGATATCCCGGAGAAGATGTCTTAGTAATTTCTCTCCAAAGCCCCTTCTTCTAAGGGAGGGATGGATGGCAAGATTAACTAAATGAGCCTCACTTCCCACCTTCCAGTAACCTGCGTATCCTACCAATTTATGTTGGTATTCTATTACCCAATAAAAGGCAAATCCCTTTTTATCGATCTCTGCAAAAAAGGCGCTTGGAGACCAGGGAGTAGGGAAGGAGAGTTTCTCAATCTGGCTGACTTCTGGTATGTCCTCCTTTCTCATTGGTCGAATATTTAAATCTGCCTCATTTCCCACTTTTGGAGGCGAGATATAGAGGGGAAGCAAGCTTGTCATCTCTTTCGTCTCTCCCTTCTGGATCTTTTCTTCAGCTGATTTAAGCAAAGCTTTAAGGAGAGAGAGCTTTTTTAAAAGGACAAAGGAGAGGGTTTTTGTTTTTCCAATTTTCTCGGCTATTTCCTCGTTTCTAAGAATGAATGTCACCTTTTCTGGAGAAAATTCGTTCGCCTTTTGAATAATATCACTTAAAGGAAGAAAGAGATATTCGCTTAGCGGCCTTACATTTTTCCTTTTTATATAAAACCTTGCATAGTATCTATTTCCGTAAGCTTTGGAAAGCGGACAGAGAATTCCCTTTTTGGACACAGGGTAAACCCAGCTCTCTAAGGTAGGAATACCTATCAGAGGAATATTCAGGGCAAAGGACAGGGATTTAGCCACGCTTAGCCCAATTCTTAAACCAGTGAAGGATCCCGGCCCCAAGCTTACTGCAACTGCCTCCAGGTCCTGAATTCTTAATCCAATTTTCCTGAGCAACTCGTCTACAACCGGGATAATCTGTCCCGAAGATGAATAAGTTGGTAGCGTTTGCTCAGCTATAACTTCCCCTTTTCTCCCTAAGCATATAACTGCCCTTTCGCTTGAGCTATCTATTCCTAAAAGTAGCAAGGTTTAACTCCTCCACTATTCTTTCATAGAGTAAACCATAAGGTTGGAAAGATATTCTCCGGGTACGTAAATCCACTATCTCTAAATTTACCCTGAGATGATGCTCTGGCAAAAGATCCTCCATTTTATCTGCCCACTCTACTGTTACAATTCCCTTTCCTCGGTAGAGATATTCCTCATATCCTGAAGATATGATCTCCTGCTTATTTTTTACCCGATAAAGGTCAAGATGATAAAGGGGGATTGGACCACTGTATTCATGAACGGTGACAAAGGAAGGGCTTTTAATTAAAGAAGAGATTCCTATCCCTTTACCAATTCCCTTAACCAAAACAGTCTTCCCGCTTCCCAGTTCGCCTGATAAGGCTACAATGCACGAGGGAGAAAGTCTTTGTCCCAGGACCTTACCCAGATGAAAAGTTTCCTCAGCGCTTTTAGTTATTATAGATAGCATCTTATTTTCTCAAGCGCTCTCTCTTGATTATTTCAAAAAGCTTCCGTGTAGCTAAACCCACGTTTTCACTCTTAAATATGGCACTTATCACTGCTATTCCATCAGCTCCTGCTTTCAGAACTTCTTGCACGTTTTCCTTGTTTATTCCCCCTATGGCTATTACAGGTATGTGTACCTTCTTTTTAACCTGAGAGATTATACTCACACCCTTAGGAGGGCCGGAATCGGGCTTGGTCTGAGTGGAAAATATAGGACCAATGGCGATGTAGTTAGCACCTTCCTCTTCTGCCCGTTGGGCCTCCTTAATCGAGTGAGTGGAGACTCCAATGATTTTGTCTTCCCCCAGGATTTGGCGAGCAACTGGCACAGGTAGATCGTCCTGTCCTAAATGCACTCCATCTGCTTGAGAGGCTATAGCTATATCTACTCTATCATTTACTATAAAGAGGGTCTTTTTACTAATTATCTCTTTTAGCATAAGGGCCCTTTCCAAAAAACGGAGAGTAGAGGAGTTTTTTTCTCTTAGTTGAATTACTGTAGCTCCATTGTGTATCGTATCCTGAATCTTTTTCTCAAAATCTTCTCCCATTAAATTAGGATCGGCGATAACATACAAGGTAAAATTATATGTATCTCTTAATCTCGTTTCTACCTCTTTTTCCAGGCAGTAGGTTTGAAAGCGAAATTTTTTAAATTCCATTCCTAAGGAAGGAAGGGATAAAAGTTTACTAAATTCCTCCAAACTTCTTTCTGCCTCTTCTACTCTTCTGAAATTAGCCCTGATTAAGTCCTTAAATCCCCCTCTTCTTCCTTCTTGGAACTCAATTCCCACATCTTTTTCAGAGTCTCGATAACTGATAAGCTTATCAGGGCTAAACTCGGGAATTTTCTCTGTGACTTTTTTGAGAGAATGACGCAGTTCCCTTAGTTTTTGAGTAAGTTGAAGATCGTTCAAGACAAATCTCATCCCGTCTTCTATCACCCGGAGGCCTTCGCTGGCTCGATTAAGGTTTACGTCTATTATTCGATAAATTTTCTCTCTTTTGTTCATAACGAACCTTCTTTCTTACTTTTTTTCTTCATCCATCCTTACTTGAGCTCCACCCTCTAAGTGCTATATAAATTAAATATAGCATACTTAGGGGGGAAGTCAATTATTAGGGAATGTATGATAAAAATTGTAATGGAGATAGAGCCTGAAAAATTTGACGAGGCGATGAGGATATAGTATTATATAAGTATGAAAAAGAAGATGGGTGCGAAGGGAGGTGTGAAAAATGCCTGAATTACCAGAGGTAGAGACTATTAAAAAGGATTTAGAGGAGAAGGTAAAGGGTAAAAGGGTAAAAAGGGTGAAAATAAAAAATGAAAAGTGTATAAAAGCTCCTTCCCCCGTGGAGTTTGTCAAAAGAATAGAGAATAAAATTTTTCGAGAAATTCAAAGACGAGGCAAGTTTCTAATTGTAAAACTGGATTCATTGGATGCCCTAATTATTCATCTTAAACTAACCGGACAATTGATTTATTTCCCTAAGGAGGGAGAGGAGTTAAATTACACTCGTTTAATCTTTATCTTCGACGATCATACCCAGCTTAATTTTGCCGATCTGCGTGGTTTTGGCAACATATGGCTACTCCCCGAGGGAAGGCTTTCTACAATTCCTGCCTTGGCTGATTTAGGTCCAGAACCCTTAGGGGATGAGTTTACCGTGGAGAAATTCAAAAAGCTCTTAAAGGGGAGAAAGGGAAAGATTAAGCCTCTTTTAATGGATCAGAGCTTTATAGCAGGAATTGGTAATGTGTATTCTCAGGAGGCGCTTTTTCTGGCAGGGATTCACCCGGAGAGGAATCCCTCTAAGTTAGTTGACGAGGAGATAGAGAAGTTATATAATAATCTGCGAAAAA
>CAYSEE010000123.1:0-3421 GCA_964429955.1 uncultured Clostridia bacterium
ACTATAAGGAGGGGAATTGAGGTAGGTCATCTTTTCCAGTTAGGCAAAAGATATAGTCGGGATTTTGAGGCCGCCTTTCTGGATGAGAAAGGGGGAAAAAGGCACTTTGTGATGGGTTGTTATGGAATTGGGGTAAGCAGGCTTCCTGCGGCAATTATTGAGCAAAATCATGACGAGAAGGGGATTATCTGGCCAAAGGAGGTTGCTCCCTTCGATGTAATTATAATACCCACTACTAATCAGACTTTTAACCCCTCGAGGGAAGTGTATCTTCAGCTTAAAGAGGCAAAGGTGGAGGTTTTATGGGATGATCGAGACCTAAGCGCAGGAATGAAATTTGCAGATAGCGATCTAATGGGCATTCCTTTTAAAGTTGTCATAGGCAATACCTTTTTGAAAGAGGGAAAAATAGAGATAAAAGATCGTCGAAGGGGAAAGGTGGAAAAGGTGGAAAAGAAAGATCTTCCCAGGAAAATGAAGGAGCTGGTGCAAGATGCAAGGTGGTGAATTTTTTTCGCTTTTGGAAAATATCAGAAGGGAAAGAGGCCTTTCTCGCGAGGCATTAATAAAAAGTCTGGAAGAGGCGATGACCTCTGCCTATAGGAAGAAATATGGCTATTCTCCCCGAAATTTACGGATAATTCTGAACGAGAAAGAAGAAAAAGTGAGTTTGGTGGTAACCAAGGAAGTAGTGGATGAGGTAAAAAATCCTGGAAGGGAGATCTCCTTAGAAGAAGCCAGGGAAAAATATAAGACGGTAAATGTAGGGGATGAAGTAGACGTTGAGGTAAATCCCTTTCATTTCAGCCGTATCGCTGCAAGCACGGGTAAATACGTGATGATGCAACAAATTGTGGAAAGGGAAAGGGACCTGCTTTACGAAGAGTTTAAAAAGAGAGAGGGAGAAATAATTAGCGGGACGGTGCGATATCAAACTAATCATTTTGTCCTTATAGATTTGGGTAAGGTAGAGGGAATTCTTCCGGGAAGGGAACAACTGCCTGGCAAAAGATATGGTCAGGGAGAGCGAGTGAAGGCTTATATCCTGCGAGTTACACGGGAGCCCAAGGGTCCTCGAATTGTCCTTTCCCAGACTCACCCCAATTTCCTGAGGAAGCTTTTTGAAATGGAAGTACCCGAGATCGAGGAAGGAATAGTTAAGATAAGGGACGTAAAGAGAGATCCGGGTAGACGAGCTAAGGTAGTGGTGGAGTCCAAAGAAAAAAAGGTGGACGCAGTAGGAGCTTGTGTAGGATTGCGAGGGTCTCGCATTAAAGTTATTCTGCGAGATTTAGAGGGGGAGAAGATTGACATAATAAGATACAGTGAAGATCCAGCTGTTTTTATAAAAAATTCCCTGAAGCCTGCAGAGATAATGGAAGTGAAAATTGATGAGGCTGCTCGAAGAGCTAAGGTCATCGTCCCCGACAATCAACTCTCTTTGGCCATCGGAAGCAATGGAGAAAATGTGAAATTAGCGGCAAAGTTGACAGGATGGCAGATTGACATTCGTTCTATTGGCCAGACAGAGGAGGAAAGGGCTTTTTTGAGAACCATTCCCGGTATAGGAGAGAAAACATTGGCTTCTCTCGAGCAGGCCGGTTTTCTCACGGCTAAGGATATTATAAGAGGAGGGATTGAGGGATTGTGTCGAGTGCAAGGGATTGGGCCAAAAACAGCGGAAAAAATTCTGGAAAAAGCTAAAGAACTTAGCCATTAAAAGGGGAAGATATGAGGGTTTATCAATTAGCTAAACAGTTAAATTTACCCGGTAAAAGAGTTTTAAAGATTCTCCATGATTTAGGGATAAAGGGAAAAGGTAACTTAAGCGGGTTATCCACCGAGGAGATTGAAAGGGTAAAAGAGTTTGTGCTAAAGCAGGAGCCCTCTCCCAAGAGGGAAAAGTTAATTCCTCGTGCTCCGGTGGTGACCTTTTTGGGGCATGTGGATCATGGGAAAACTTCATTATTGGATGCTATAAGAAAAACTGAGATAGCCAGGAAGGAAATAGGGGGTATTACCCAACGTATTGGAGCCTCGGAAGTGGAATTTCAGGGGGAAAGGATAGTATTTATTGATACTCCAGGACATGAGGCTTTTACGGCTATGCGAGCCCATGGAGCTCAGGTTACCGACATCGCTGTTTTAGTAGTGGCAGCTGATGATGGGGTTATGCCTCAAACAGTGGAGGCAATCAATCACGCTCGAGCGGCTAAGGTGCCTATTTTAGTGGCCATAAATAAGATAGACAAGAAAGAGGCAAATGTAGAGCGGGTTAAGAAGCAATTAACTCATTATGATTTAGTGCCGGAGGAGTGGGGAGGGGAGACAATCTGCGTGGAGGTCTCCGCTTTGACCAAACAAGGATTAGATGATCTACTGGAGATGATCCTTCTGGAGGCGGAAATGCTGGAGCTAAAGGCAGGTGTCGATGAGGATTTGCGAGCTGTGGTGATAGAGGGAGAGGTGGATAGACAAAAGGGTCCATTTTCTACATTGCTGATACAACAGGGGACTTTGCATATAGGAGATATCATAGTAGGAGGCTCTACCTATGGAAGGGTAAGGGCTTTGATCAATTGGAAAGGAGAGAAGCTAAAGGAAGCGGGGGTTTCCACCCCCGTGAAGGTCTTGGGCCTTTCCGATGTGGGAAAGCCGGGTGAGGTATTCAAAAGGGTAGCCAATGAAAGGGAGGCGCGCAGGTTAGCCGAGAAAGTCAAAGAGGAGGAAAGAAGAAAGGGTTTAAGAAAAAGAGAACTGATAACCTTAGAGAGCCTTTATAAGGGGAAAAAGGAAGAGGAAGGGAAAGAGTTGAATGTTGTTCTAAAGGCAGATACTCAGGGTTCACTGAGGGCTATTTCAGATGCTCTGAAGAATTTAAAGGAGGAAAAGGTAGATATAAACGTTGTTCATGGAGCGGTAGGTGAGGTAAAGAGATCCGACATTCTCTTAGCCTCTGCTTCAAAGGCGATAATCATCAGCTTTAATGCAGGAGTAAGCCAGAAAAACCGCGCTTTAGCTAAGGAAGAGAAGGTAAGTATAAGAGAGTATCAAATTATCTATGAGATTATAGACGATATTAAAAAGGCCTTAAAGGGATTATTAGAGCCTAAATATAAGGAAATAGTGTTAGGAAGGGCACAGATAAAAAACATCTTTAGGATTCCCAAAGTGGGAGTAGTGGCTGGCTCATATATTACGGAGGGAAAGGTAATCAGAGGAAGTAAGGTAAGAGTTCTTAGAGAGGAGAGCAAAGTAGGTGAAGGAATTATCAAAAGTCTTAGGCGTTTTGACCAGGATGTAGAGGAACTTTCAGCAGGTCTGGAATGCGGAATAAATATTGAGGGATTTAAGGGAATAGAAAAGGGGGATTTAATAGAGATTTATGAGGTAAAAAGGGTTGAGTAGAAGTGGTTATAGG
>CAYSEE010000124.1:0-3412 GCA_964429955.1 uncultured Clostridia bacterium
AGCAAAGAAGTAAAATTTCAGGAAAACGTCGCAGAAACAAGATTTGTATTGGAAAATGCTATCTTCTGGTGTCCAGAGAATCCTTATCTTTACGAGTTGATAGTGGAGCTTTATTCCAACGAACTAATTGATAAATACTCTTTACACATAGGCATCAGGACGGTCAAAGTTAAAAAAGGTAAGTTGTATCTTAATGGGAAGCCACTTTTTCTTAGAGGGTTTGGGAAACACGAGGATTTCCCTATCATCGGCAAAGGGTTATCTTTGCCGGTGATTATCAAAGACTATTCTTTGATGAAGTGGATAGGAGCTAATTCTTTCAGAACCTCTCATTATCCTTATTCTGAGGAGATGATAGATATGGCGGATAGAGAGGGATTTCTGGTAATAGACGAAATCCCTGCGGTAGGTCTTTTCTTCGGAAAAGACATCGAGAAAAGACTCACTCTCTGCAAGCGGTATCTTAGTGAACTGATCGCACGAGATAAGAACCATCCCAGTGTGATAATATGGAGCGTAGCTAATGAGCCGCATTCAGTCTACCCGGAAGCTGAGGCTTTTTTTAAAGAGTTATATGAGTATGCAAAACGGCTAGATCCTTCGCGATTGATAACCTTAGTTTCAATGTTAGGAGTGAAAGAAAAATGTCTTAAATATTTTGACATAATCTGTCTTAATAGATATTACGGGTGGTACACCGAGCCTGGGCAGCTGGATTTAGCCTGCCAAAAGTTGGAGAAAGAAATAGAAGAGTTGTTTGAATTATACAAGAAACCAATTATTATTACCGAATTTGGAGCGGGAGCTGTAGCTGGTTTGCATAATTATCCACCTAAAATGTTCACTGAGGAGTATCAAGCCGAATTTATACGGAGGTATTGCGAGGTTTTTGAATCTAAGTCCTATATTGCGGGTGAGCATGTATGGTGTTTTGCCGATTTCAAGACAGCCCAGGAACCTCTCCGAGTGGTTCTAAACCGGAAAGGTGTTTTTACCAGGATAAGAGAACCAAAGTTGGCTGCTCATCTCCTGAAGAAAATGTGGACCAAATATCCGACGGAGGAATCGTATGTCCGAATGCCGCCTGTTAAGGATGCATTAAAGAAGGGAGACATTCTCTGACCGTATCTCCTTTTCTAAGAGGGCCTCCTCAATAGCTGGTCCTCCATCGGGAAAGAGAACTTCCAACCGGTCGTAATCGAGGTGATTCTTTAGATCCTTCTTGATCTTGCTCCAGCTTTTGTTTATCCAGAATCCTACAGGTTTAAAGGGCTTATTTTCTCCTAAAGAGGCCGATGCGCAGCGCATCTCAGATTTACCCATTTTCGTTCCTTTATATCCCTGAAGTCAAACTTTTGTGCCATCAACTATCAAGAATTGATAGGAAACTTTTTTTAGATTTGGCCAGGAGCATTTTTGCTCTGCAAATTCCTGTAGATGACGATGAAGAGTACTGGCCGATGCAGATGGTGCTTGTTCTCGAATTCTTGCTATTTCTTTGGACGACCAGCGATACGATAGGTGGACTGCGAAGATGATCCCAGCTTCTGTAGATTCCTTAGTATACTGACGATATTTAGGCAAAAAGCCGCTTTTCCGTAAGGGCACAACTGTTCTCTTTTCTACCTTATCATATAGTTGAGCTAAACGATAATGAAAAGACCCAAAAGAAGTCCGTAGTTCACGAGCTTTTCTTTGATGTCCATTATGGATATATCGACTCGGAAACTTTTTCTGCATTTGTTCAATCATCTTTTCTTCAATGGCTGAGAAAAGAGCTTTCAATAACGCAAAATTTCTATTACACAACTTTGCCCTTGTCCGTAGTTCTTAAGCCTTATTTTTACTAAATGCAAATTTGAAAAGAGGAAATCAGTTGAAAATGTATAAAAAAGTAAGCGATGAGGCGGTAGGAAAATTAAAGGAAATTGTGGGAGAGGATAACATCATTCTGGACAGAGAAAGGATGGTGGACTATTCCCACGATGAGTTCTCCCTCGATTGGGTTCGGCACTTTCCTGAAGCAGTGGTAAAGCCTAAGAATACAAAAGAAGTTTCTCAAATTATGAAGCTTGCCAATAGGGAGGGATTTCCCGTTACTCCCCGAGGAGGAGGAACGGGTCTGGTGGGTGGCTGCGTTCCCATTTATGGTGGTGTGGTTTTATCCCTTGAGAGGATGAATAAGGTTCTGGAGATAGATAAGGAAAACTTGATGGCAACGGTTGAGCCCGGAGTTACCCTGATGGATTTTTATGAGGCAGTTGAGTCATCAGGTCTTTTCTTTCCACCTCATCCTGGAGATGAGTCAGCCTACATAGGAGGTGCCATCGCTACCAATGCCGGTGGATCAAGGGCGGTAAAGTATGGGGTGATGAGGGATTTTGTGAAGGGATTGGAGGTTGTCCTCCCCAGCGGTGAGGTTTTGGACCTTAAAGGTAAAATTATGAAAAATTGCACCGGCTATAGTCTCCTGCACTTGATGATTGGCTCAGAGGGTACCTTGGGTATTATCACAAAAGCGGTGATACTCCTGATACCTCCACCCAAGAATGTGATAACCCTGGTCATCCCCTATGATTCCCTGCATGATGCCATAAAGACGGTTCCAAAGATAATTTTAACTGGCATAAGGCCTATAGCCATAGAATTTATAGAAAGTGATGTCATTCCCTTTTCCGAAAAGCTACTTGGGAAAAACTGGCCCTCTAAGGAAGGAAAGGCATTTTTGATGATAATTGTAGATGGTTCTACAGAGGATGAAGTGTATGGATTGTCTGAGGAGATAGCAAATATTTGTACAGCCAATAATGCAAAGGACATCCTGGTAGCCGAGAGCAAGGGAAAGCAGGCAGATATTTTGGCCATTAGAAGTAACCTTTATGAAGGTTTAAAGCCAAATCTAATTGAGATACTGGACCTTACAGTTCCCCGCTCCGAGATAGTAAACCATATAGATAGAATATACGAGATTTCCGAGGAATATGGTGTGTGGCTTCCAACTTATGGTCATGCGGCAGATGGTAATGTACACACCCATATTATGAAACTCAAGAAAAAAGGGGATGAGTTTGAGGAGTTAAAAGAAGAGGAATGGAAGGAGAAATATCCTGTAATCAGGAAACTCTTACATGAGGATTGCATAAAACGCGGTGGAGTAATATCTGGAGAACATTGTATAGGTGTTATTAAAAAGGAATATGTTCCAATGGCGTTAAGTGGTGCACACCTTGAAATGTTAAGAGGGATAAAAAGGGCCTTTGATCCGAATAATATTTTAAACCCTGGCAAGATATTTGATTTATGATGCAATTATCGCTCAAATAATACTTTGCAAAAATGCTTAAGCGGTGATTTTTTTAAAGCTCGTATAAATCCTCTTTGCTTAAGAGGTGGATATTCTCGGAGAGAAGGG
>CAYSEE010000125.1:0-3392 GCA_964429955.1 uncultured Clostridia bacterium
GTTAAAAAATGCAAACGAGTTAGCTCACTAGTTCGTTGATTGGTTGGATTAAAACAAGGTGAGGTAGGTCAAACAAACTTGACCACTATAATATTTATAGTTGAATAAATTCGACTTCTCGCCATAGACATAAGCTACCACTAAATGAATTTAGTGGTATTGCTGTTTAAACCTCCTCATCAAGGGAGGAGAGAGAATTATATGCAACTACCTCTAAGTTCTGGCAGGTCTAAAGACCTGCGCTACTACTTCGTTCACCCTCTCCTTCATCCCCTCCCCTCAAGGGAGAGGAAAAGAGGACAGCCTTACTCCTCACGATTTACTTTCCCTCGTTCAGGGTGATTTTCCCCTTGATCTGGGCGAGTTTTTTCTCCCCAATTCCCGGGACATTCATTAGCTCAGATATATCCTTGAAGTCTCCGTTTTTCTCCCTGTATTCAATAATCCTCTGAGCAAGGACGGGGCCAATTCCGGGAAGGTAGGTTAACTCCTCTACGGAGGAAGAGTTTATGTCGATCTTCTCTCTCGGGACATGGATTTCCTCTCTATCCCTCAAGGATGAGCTTAAATTTAACCTTTCCAAATTTGCCTGAGGAAGAGCTCCTCCTGCCTTCCTGACCGCCTCAATGACAAGGCTTCCCTCTGGCAGATCATACCAATCTGGCTTTCTCACCGCCCCGCTAACTTTCACCTTTATTAGCTTATCGGACGAATGGGAAACTTGAGAATGAGGAATCACTCCTGCAAGCTTTACCCCCATCCCCACCAACACCGCCATCAATATAAAGAGGAGCGCTCCCTGCTCTTCACGGGTGAGATTCCACATCCTCATTTTTTTCTTCCACTATGTTCGCTAATTTCCCAGAGACATAAATAAGTCAAGCAAGCTTTGCCACTACACCACTATATTCACCAACTTATCAGGAACATAAATTACCCTTTTAATCTCCTTGCCACTTGTATACTTTTTTATCCTCTCTCGCTGTAGGGCTACCTTCTCTACCTCCCCCTTTTCCATTCCTGCCCGAATCCGAACCTTATCCCTGAGTTTTCCGTTGACCTGTATTACGACGGTTACCTCTTCTTTTTTCAAGAATTCCTCTCCATAGGAAGGCCACTTTTGCCTTACAATACTATCCTCATAACCCATTCTCTGCCACAGCTCCTCACAGATATGAGGAGTAAAAGGAGATAAAAGAAGAACGAGAATGGAGAGCGCTTCCTGATAAATGGGCGCCTTTTTCTCTGGAAACTGATAAAGAAAGTTAACCAGCTCCATAAGAGAGGCTAAGGCAGTGTTAAAATGATACCGGTGCTCAATGTCTTCGGTGACCTTTTTTATCGTCCCGTGAACCATCCACTGAAGCTGCCTTTGCTCTCCCCTCAGTCCCGAACGATAAATCTCCACAAATTCCGCCTTCGTTCCCACCCGTCCCTGAGCATTTACCACTGACCACTGACTACTACCCTCTAACTCCTGATTGACCAATTTCCACACCCTCTTCAGAAAGCGATCTATTCCCTCCAGCCCCTGTTCCTTCCACTCCAGATCCACCTCCGGTGGAGCAGCGAAGAGAATAAATCCCCGCACGGCATCCACGCCGAACTTCTCTATCATCTCCCCAGGATCTACTACGTTACCCTTTGACTTGGACATCTTCGCCCCGTCCTTTATCACCATCCCCTGGGTAAGGAGCCTCTTAAACGGCTCCCCAACCTTGATAAGTCCCAAATCCCGTAAGGCTTTGGTGAAAAAGCGGGCGTATAAAAGGTGAAGGATGGCATGTTCTATTCCCCCAATATACTGATCTACGGGCATCCAATAGTTTACCTCTTCAGAGTCAAAAGGGAGAGAATTATGCTTTTTGCTCGCATAGCGAAGGAAGTACCAGGAGGAATCCACAAAGGTGTCCATAGTATCCGTCTCTCGTCTTGCTTCTCTACCACACTGAGGACATCTACATTCCACAAAGGAGGAAATCTTGCTTAAGGGAGAGCCTCCTTTCCCAGTGATCTCCACATCCGGAGGAAGAAGAACTGGAAGGTCCTCCTCGGGAACAGGCACTACCCCACACCTCTCACAATAGATAATGGGAATGGGCGTTCCCCAGTAGCGCTGACGAGAAATACACCAATCTCGAAGCTTGTAATTCACTTCAGGGGTGGCCATTCCCCTACTCTGCATCCATTCGCTTATCTTTTCTCTTCCCCTTTCGCTGGGAAGGCCATCAAATTGAGCTGAGTTAACCATCTCACCTTCTTCCACATAGGCCTTTTCCATTGTCTCCTCATCGAGGTTGGATCCCTTAGGACGGACAACTACTCTTATGGGGAGATTGTATTTTTTGGCAAACTCAAAGTCTCGCTCATCATGGGCGGGAACGGCCATAATAGCCCCGGTTCCGTATTCCATAAGCACATAGTTGGCTATCCAGATGGGTATCTTCTCCTCATTCACAGGATTTATCGCCCAGAGACCACTGAAAATCCCCTCCTTTTCAACATCTCCTTTTCTTAACTGATCTTTTCTCATCTTCTCTACCGCATCCCTTATCCCGGGATTTTTCACGAGGATTTTTTCTACAAGGAAATGTTGAGGAGAGAGGACTAAATAAGTAGCTCCAAAGATGGTATCGGGTCGAGTGGTAAATACAGGGATCAAAGTCGAATCTCCCCAGAGCTTGAAATTTATCCTCATTCCATAACTTCTTCCGATCCAGTTAATCTGCATCTTCTTAACCGTGGAAGGCCAATCCTCTAAACTTTCGACCTCCTCGAGAAGTTCATCTGCGTATTGGGTTATCTTAAGAAACCATTGAGTAAGTTCCTTCTGGGAAACCTCCGCACCACATCGATAGCAACGGCCATCCACCACCTGCTCATTGGCGAGAATAGTCCTGCATTTCGGACACCAGTTGGCAGGAGCCTTCTTTCGATAAACCAATCCCTTATCATAAAGTTTTAAGAAGAACCACTGATTCCATCGGTAATAATCTTTATCACAAGTAATGACCTCCCTATCCCAGTCATAGGAGAGACCTAACTGTTTGAGTTGTTTTTCCAAAACCTTTATATTCTGGTAGGTCCATTTTTGGGGATGGATGTTCTTTTCTATGGCTGCATTTTCAGCGGGAAGACCAAAAGCATCAAATCCAATGGGATGAAGGACATTATAGCCCTGCATTAACTTGTACCTTGCCAAGACATCCCCTATGGTGTAATTTCGGATATGTCCCATATGGAGAGTTCCGGAGGTGTAGGGAAACATCTCCAGAAGGTAATATTTTTTCTCATCGCTTCTCTTTTCGCAGGAGAAAATTTTATTTTTCTCCCAGAAACTTTGCCATTTTCTTTCAATTTCACGAGGTCGTTAATCGGAAATCATTTTTTTC
>CAYSEE010000126.1:0-3389 GCA_964429955.1 uncultured Clostridia bacterium
AAAGGAATACGCAGTAGAGGATGGAGATGTAATACATTTTAAATTCAGGCCATCTCGAGTTATAATTTTTCAACTAACAACCAAGAACTAAGAACTGATAGGGGAGTGAGGAATGTATCATTATGAGGCGACTTTTGCCCTGAAACCTGAATTGGATGAGGAAAAAAGAGGAGAAATCCTGGAGGAGATTAAGAATTTTATAGCCAACGAAAAAGGAAAGATAAAGAATTTAGACGAGAGGGGAATGCGAAAGCTCGCTTATGAGGTAGAAAAGGCTAAAGAGGGATTTTTTGTAACTATCAATTTTCAGACTGACCCCCTCCGAATAAGGAAGATCCAGAAATTCCTCAGGGATAAGGAGGAAATAATAAGACTGCTGATTGTAAAAAACAAGAAGAAATCCTCCGATCAAGCCGATCAAAAGGAAGGAGAAGAAAATGGCCAGTCTTAATTACGTCGTTTTAATAGGAAATTTGGCCCGCGATCCTGAACTCCGCTATACCCCTGATGGAACACCAGTGGTAAGCTTTACCATAGCCGTAAACCGTCCTTTTGTAAATCAAAAAGGAGAAAGAGAGGCTGACTTCATCCCCATTGTGGTATGGAGAAATCGAGCCGAGAGATGCTCAGAATACCTGATGAAGGGAAGTCAAGTGGCGGTGGAGGGAAGACTTCAAATTCGCTCCTACGAGGATAAGGATGGGATAAAAAGAAAAAGGGCTGAGGTGATAGCCTGGAGAGTAGAATTTTTGCAAAGATTGAAGAAACCACCCCAGCCAGAGATTTCAGAGGAGAAAATTGAGAATGAAATAGAGGAAATTCCTGTAGAGGAGGAGATAAAAGAAGGGAAAGAAGAAAACGACTTTCCTTTCGGTCAATAACCCAAGAAAACGATACTTGAGGAGGGAAAATGTTACCCAAGCCTAAATTTAGAGGAAGAAAGGTTTGCAAATTTTGTTCCTCCCGGAAGGATTCTATAGATTATAGAGACGTACGGATTCTATCTCACTATATAGATAGCCGGGCTCGGATAAAAAACAGAAGACGCACTGGTGTATGTGCTAAGCACCAGAGAACCTTAGCTAAAGCCATTAAAAGAGCAAGGGAAATGGCACTTTTGCCTTATAAGTAAAAAGGGAAAGATAAATGAGAGTTATATTAACACAGGACATAGATAACCTTGGGGAAAGGGGTAAGGTCTTAGAGGTAGCTGATGGATATGCCCGTAATTTCCTTCTTCCCAGAAACCTTGCTTTAAGAGCTACCCCCAGCAATATCAAACAATGGCAACACCGAGACAAAATCGCCCAGCAAAAGAAGGAGAAGGAAAAGTGGAAAGCCATTAAAATAGCTGAAAGGCTAAAGGGAGCTAAAATAGCAATAGAAAGGGAGGTAGGAGAAGAGGGAAAGCTGTTCGGGGTGGTTACCTCACAGGATATTGTTAAGGAAATAAAAAGAAAATTCAATATAGAAATAGACCATCGTAAGGTTGAACTAACAGAGCCCATACGAGTTATCGGAATTAAGGAAGTCCCCTTAAGACTTCACTCCGAGGTGGAAATTTCCCTTGAGGTAGAGGTGAAGAAGATAACATAACTTTGAGAAAAGAAGATATAGAGGAGAAAGAGATGTCCAAAAAGAATAAAATTTACATTATCGATGTTACCAATAGAGATGGAGTTCAAACTTCCCGCTTGGGATTGGCAAAACTTGAGAAGACCATAATTAACTTTTATCTGAATAAAATGGGAATTTATCAATCAGAGTTTGGTTTCCCCTTTACCAATCATGAGATAAACTATCTCAAGGCAAATCTTGAACTTGCTAAAATGGGGGTTCTCAAGCCTATACGGCTAAGTGGCTGGTGCAGAACGATAAAAGAAGACGTAGTAAAAGCGGCGAAGATAGGAATTGAGCACGTCAACATCTCCATTTCCACCTCTGAACAGATGGTAAGAGGAAAATTTCAGGGAAGGGTGGTAAGAAATCCAGAGGAAGATCCCTCCAAGCCCAGCATCATAGGAATGATGGTGGAAACACTCCAGGAGGCGAAAAAAAGGGGAATAAAGACAGTGGGGGTAAATGCTGAGGATGCCTCCCGCACCGATGATGAGTTTTTGATAAAATTTGCTCGGATAGCTAAGGAAAACGGAGCTGACCGCATAAGATACTGCGATACCTTAGGCTACGATGATCCTTTCACCATCTATAATCGGGTGAAAAAATTGGCCAGTGAGGTGCAAATTCCCATAGAAATGCATTGTCACAATGACTTGGGGATGGCTGTAGCTTGTTCGGTGGCTGGTGCGAAGGCAGCCATAGATGCAGGGGTAGATGCTTATATAAATACCACAATTAATGGAATGGGAGAAAGGGCAGGAAATGCGGACCTTATTTCCGTGATCCTGGCTTTAAAAAAATCCAGTGGACTTAAAGACTCATATTCATTGGATGAAAGGATAGACTTATCTTATGCCTGGAAGATTGCCAAATACGCCTCTTATGCCTTTGGCGTCCCTATCCCCGTAAATCAGGTGGGAGTGGGAGATAACGCCTTCGCCCATGAATCAGGTATTCATGCTGACGGAGCTTTAAAGGATAGGAGAAATTACGAGCTTTATGACTATGAGGAGTTAGGAAGGGGAGAGCCGGAGATAATTGAAACGGGAAGAAAGATAACCACGGGAGAATATGGGGGGATAAAGGGATTTAGAAACGTGTATGATAAGCTGGAAATCGAATTCAAGGACGAAAAGGAAGCTTACAGGATCTTAGAATTGGTCCGCTACGCTAATGTCCACACTCAAAAGCCACTTACCGCGGATGAGCTTCGCTTTATAGCGAAATACCCTGACCAGGCCAAACAAATCCTCACCGTCGTTCCCCCGGTGTAACACTCTGTAGTCTTAAAAATTCCTCCCCTACCTGCCTGATATCCCCTGCTCCAATGGTAAGAATTAAATCACCTCTCTTCGTATTTCTCCTTAAAAAATCAACAATTCCCTGTTTGGTTGGAAAATAAAAAGTCTCTTTCTTCCTTTTTCTTCTGACCGCATCGAAGAGTATCTTCCCATTCACCCCGCAAATAGGCTTCTCTCCCGCTGGATAGACATCGGTCAAGAGAAGAACATCTGCTTTCTCAAAACAAGAGGCAAACTTATCAAGAAGAAGCTTAGTCCGACTGTAGCGGTGAGGTTGAAAAATGGCGATCACTCGTCGCTTGAGATTCTTAGCTACTTTCAAAGTTGCCTTAATTTCTGTGGGATGATGAGCGTAGTCATCGATAACGAGGATACTCGAAGTGGTCTCTCCTATTCGCTCAAACCTCCTCCCCACACACCTCACCGTAGACCACAGTATTCGTTGTAGCTCCCTTAGCCTTAAGCTCT
>CAYSEE010000127.1:0-3042 GCA_964429955.1 uncultured Clostridia bacterium
GAAAAGAGCGAGCAGGATAAAGGCTCATCTGCCAGAGTATAAGGGAAACTAAGGTGATACCAATAAGACCTATAATAGGAGCCATGAGAAAAGTTAGCCTGTGAGCACCGGCGGGGAGTATGGTCTCCTTACCCATTAACTTAAGGAAGTCGATAAAATTCTGATACCAGGGTGGGCCAACTCTCCATTGAATCCGAGCAGTTAATTTTCTATCCACCCACCCGGCAAGAAGCCCCACTCCAGCGGTGAAGAGAAAACCAGGAAATATAAGAAAAGATAACAGAGCTAAAAGAATCTGGTTCATTGCTGTTTACCTTGTTCGATGGTTAGTTCCCCTTTCCACGGTGTAAACTTTACCAGTATTTCTCCTACCTGGAAGATGTTCTCGTCTTTGTTCTCTTTGAACTCTCCATATTTTATAGCCCCTTTGCCCGTCTTTACACAGAGAGGTTCTTCTCCTTCCTTTAGCCTTCCCTTGCACAGATCACAGTGAAAGGTAAGGAAAGGCAGTATTTCCATATATATTGTTCCGAAAGGGCAGGCTACTGCGCAGGATTTACAGGAAACGCACAAACAATTATTCCTCGTGATGATGCCTGTGTCCTCAATCTTTTCCAAGGCTTCATATCTACAGGCTTCTATACAGGGATTACCCTCGCATTTTCTGCAGATTATCTGGAAGGCAAGCCACTCACGCAGACTTAAAATGCCGTTGTTGTTGAAGTGGTAAGGATAGCTGCATTTAATGTCAAGGTTTTCCCAGTTCTGATTAACTTCATCTAAATCTATAAAAAGGGTCTTTGCCAACTTTTCTCCTCCTAATCCCAGATTGCAGGAATATCTTTCAACTGGGCATAGGTAAATACAGGACCATCTCTACAAACCAGAAATTTTCCCAATTGACAGTGGCCACATTTGCCTATTCCACAAGACATATTTTTCTCCATAGAGAGGTAAATATTTTCCGGCTTATATCCTACATCGAGCAGTTTCAAGGTGGTGAACTTCATCATCACAGGGGGGCCGCAGACTACGCTCACGCTTTCGGCAATACTTTTTATCTCCTCATCAATTCCGTCGAGGGTGGTGGTAACCAATCCTACTCTGCCCTTCCACTTTTCGTCGCCTTCATCTACCGTTATACGAAAAGAAACCCTATCGCTGAAATGCTTCTGCCATTCATCCAAAATACTTTCCTTATATACAATATCCTGAGGAGTTTTTGCCCCATAGCAGAGGACAATTTTCGTGTAGTCGCCAATGTTATGGGTTAAAGATAGAAAAAGTGATCTTAGAGGTGCAAGGCCTACTCCTCCTCCCACAATTAAAACTTCTTTATTTTTCCACCTATCTATTGGATACTCGTTGCCGTATGGGCCGCGAATTCCTACCAGATTCCCTTCTTCCATATTATGTAGTGAAGAGGTGATCTTTCCTACCCGCATAATGGTCACCTCTATTTTTTCCCTATCGTAGGGGGAGGAGGAGGGAGTAAAAGGACCCTCACCAATTCCAGGAACCGTCAGTTGAATAAACTGGCCTGCCTTAAATTTAAAATGATTTTCTGGCCTTAATACAAATGTCTTTATCTGAGGTGTTTCAGGAATAACTCGCAGGATTTCAGCTTTTATGGGCTGATAGGGATTGTTCATTTTTCTAAACCTACTGCTATTTTTTTCTCCCCAGCGAGATCTCTTAAAGCCTTTCGCATATCAATTTTGCCAATGCATACGGCTATACACCTGCCGCATCCGGTACAGGCATCAAGGTCTATGTTTTCCGGGAAGAAGTAAAACTTGCAAAGAAGCCGATTGGCAAACCTTTGAAGAAGCCGGTGTCTGGGATTGGCTCCGCCTGCTACCCGGGCAAATCCAGTTAAAAGACAGGCATCCCAGAGATAAAATCTTTCGTATTTTTCTCCCAATTTCTTATCTGAGAGCAAAAAGCACCGGCAAGTAGGGCAGATATAATTACATCCACCGCAGTCAACGCAGTTCTCGCTGTGTTCCTTCCACACAGAAGAGTCATAGCTGTCTCTTACTAAATCTCGATAGGAAACCGCTGTCTTAAATTCCTTATTACCCTTCTCTACCAATTTAAAGATTTTTTCTCTGTTTTCCTCTCTTTTTTTAATCATACTTTGATCAACAGGGGAAAAAAGATTCTCGTATTCTTCAATTATCTTCTCTCCTTTTTCTGAGCCTACCTGGATTATGAAACCTTCCTCTATAGGGGAAAGGTTCAAATCAAAACCCTCCTCGGGGAAAGGCTTTGATCCAACCAGGGTGCAAAAGCAAAACTCATCAGGGCTGGTGCAATCACTGCTGATAAGTATAGTTTTCTCTCGTGCCTGGATATAAAAGGGATCCCTGTATTCCTTGCCGAATTTTTCTCCAGAGTATACGCTATCTAATATTTTTAAGGCATTGAGGTCGCAATTCTTCGCTCCCAGAACGATCTTCTCTTTTTCTTCCCCTGAATCTGAGGATGATGTAAAGTACTCACTTACCTTACGCTGGGGAGGAATGAAAAAGGACTTTAAGGGGTGAATAGTTCTTCTGGTGTCAACTACTATCTTATCTATATTTTCCTTGTTCACTTTTTCGAAGAAGAGAAAATCTCCTTTTTGCACAGGGGCATAAAGGGGGAATCGAGTGGAGAGATTCTGAACAAGCTCTAAATAATTACCTTTTGAGAGTAAAAACTCCTTCATCTTTTCTCCTTTGTGAAGAATATCACAAATATTTTATCATCACCTGTATTTTTGTCAAGCTCCCTGTCTTCAATTTTTCTTATTAATGAGAGGTTAAATATTTTAAGTCTTTACAGAGTTTGAACTTGTGAGCACTTTCACAAATTATACAAAATTAAAATTTTTTGTCAACTGCCCACTCGCTCAAAAAAATTCCGCTTTTGATGATTAACAGCTTGTTTCAGTTGCTTTGGGTAAGGTGTTTTACGGTGGGAATCGCCCTTATCCTCTATTAAAACGTCAAAAGCACTGACATAATTCCCACCAGATATATGCCGTCGTAAACCCCC
>CAYSEE010000127.1:3052-3384 GCA_964429955.1 uncultured Clostridia bacterium
CCCCTGCTCCTCCAATGCTCACCATCGATGCACCTATCATTTCCAATTTGGATAAATTTAACAGATCTGCTCCGATAAGGGTTCCTAAAACTCCAGATATATAGGCTACGGGGGCCGGGTTTCTATGAGCAAGGATCAGGGCAAGGGGAGCGGCTACAAGTGGAGGGATGAGGGCGGGCAAGGTAAATCCGACCCCGGGTACGACCCTGGTCAACATCTTCGCCACGATGATCATAATAAGGGTGGAGATGATGGTAGCTCTGAGAGAAGCTTTTGGGAAAAGATAAAGGCATATGATCAGGGGAATAATAGCTCCTCCGAGGTTTACGCAT
>CAYSEE010000128.1:0-3370 GCA_964429955.1 uncultured Clostridia bacterium
AATTGGCCTCCTCTAAGAATTCATATTTTCAAGATACCTATTTGTTACCATGATAAATAATATCATGATTAAGTCAAGCCCCTCAGCCAAGGAAAATTGAAGGTAATCCTTAACCTGACGGATTTTGAGGGATTTCTGGGGATATTCTCAAAGGGGATTCTGAACGAACGGTCCTTAAGAGGAAAGAAGAACTTTGCTAAGCGTGAAGAAATAATGTCGAGTATACTCCCGCATTTGACCAACTTAAAAATTTTGCTATAGTGATTAGAGCTTAACGGGTGGGGTGATGATGAATTTTTACAAAACAGAGGCTATCGTCCTCAGGGACTACGATTTAGGAGAGCAGGATAAAATAGTGCTCTTTTACTCACGAAAATACGGAAAGATAAAAACGGTGGTCAAGGGAGCCCGGAGGATAAAAAGCAGGTTCTCCTCAGCCATACAGCCTCCCTCTTATGATACTTTAGTGGTTTATAAAAGCCAAAGAGGAGACTTAGACACCTTGAGTGAATGTAAAATTAAGCATCCTTTTTTGAAGATTCGCAAAAGTTTAGTCAGATTCGCTTATAGCTCTTATTTAGCTGAATTAATTATTAAGCTAACGGAGGAGGGGGAACCCTGCGCAGTTCTTTTTTACCTTTTGCTCAAAAGCCTCTTTCTTCTGGAAAGAATCTCTGAACCACACCTACATCTCCTGATCCACTCCTTCGAGCTAAAATTGTTAGATATATTGGGATACAGACCTTCTCTGGAAAAATGCGTTAACTGTGGGAAAAAAATGGAACTCATAAAATCACCCCACCTTAGCATAAGGCTGGGAGGAATTCTCTGCGAGGCCTGTCAGAAGGAAGACAAAAAAGGACTGGTCGTATCGAAAAAACTCATAAAGCTGATGGAGCATCTTCTTTACCTGAGATTGGAAAGAGCTTGTCAGCTAAAAGTTAATGAAGATATGGAGGGACAACTGGAGATGGTGTTAAAATCACATCTTTCTCACCACCTAAGAGGAGAAATGGCTACCCCTCTATTTATTCGCAATTTTGAAAGATTAGAATTGGAAAAGAAAACGCTGTAAGGAGGATAGGTTGGGAGAAAACATAGAAGTTGAAAAGTCAATGGAAGAGGAAAAAGACCTCTACTTGGACACAATATCAAGTTATTTAGAGGACATAGGGAAAACTCCCCTGCTTAGCGAGGATGAGGAAAAGCAGTTAGCTGAGAAGATAAAAAGGGGGAGAGATAAACTGGCTCATCTTGCTACGGAGGCAGCTAACATCATCAAAAATAACAAGGAACTTCTCTCCCTATATAATAAAGAAAAGGGGGAATCACCCATAGAGTTAAATAACCTCAAGAAGAATACAGGGCGGGTAAGGGAGATAATTGAGTTCCTGGAGCAGAAAAAGGAAGAGATAGGCAAAATAAGACCCGATAAGGATGCGAAGAGAATAACCCACATCCTGGAAAAGATTGAGGAAATAAAGCCTGAGTATGAGGCAAATAGAAAGAAGATGATAGAGGCCAATCTGCGCCTGGTGGTGAGCTTTGCTAAGAAATACACTGGAAAAGGAGTTTCCTTTTCAGACTTAATTCAAGAGGGGAATATCGGCCTTTCTCGAGCGGTGGATAAATTCGATTATAACCGCAAAAAACGCTTTAGTACATACGCCAGCTGGTGGATACGTCAGGCTCTATCCAGAGCCATTGCCAATCAATCAAGGACCATTCGCCTTCCCACTCATATAGCTCAACTGTTAAAAAAACTAAGCAAAATTTCCAGACAATTAGAACAAGAGTTAGGGAGGGAACCCACCCCTGAGGAAATCGCCGAACGAGCAAATATCTCCTCTAAAAAGATCAGACAGGCTATGGGAATAACCAGAACCACCATTTCCTTTGAGACCCCCTTAGGGGAAAACAAGGATACCCCGATGATCGATTTTATCCCCAACGTCACCATTCCTCCCCCGGTTTATAAGCTTACCCTGGATATGCTCAAAAAAGAGGTAAAAGAGCTACTGGAAAAGACCGTAAAGGATAAGCGTGAGCTGGAGATACTAAAATTGAGATTTGGGTTGGAGAAGGGGGAGGATCATTCCCTGCGGGAAATTGGAAAAAAATACGGAGTTAGCAGGGAAAGGATCAGGCAAATACAGAAAAGGGCTCTGAATAAACTGCGAATTCCCGCGGAAAAAAGGGGATTGAGAAACTATTTAGAATTATTGGATACGCTGAGGGTAAATTTTCAAGAAACTTATAACAAGTAAAGGGAGAATATCTTTTGCCTCATCTTTCAGCGGGGATAGTCGGCTTGCCCAATGCAGGTAAGACCACCCTCTTCAATGCTCTCACGCGAGCAGGAGCACAGGTGGCCAGCTTCCCCTTCTCCACCATTTCTCCAGTTGCAGGGATGGCCTCTGTGCCTGATTCTCGTTTGACAGAGCTAAGCAGGTTGGTAAATCCCAAAAGGACAACTCCGGCAGCAATTGAATTTGTGGATATAGCTGGCCTGGTAAAGGGAGCTCATCGGGGAGAGGGATTGGGAAATGAATTTCTATCCAGAATAAGGGGAGTAGACGTTGTAGTGGAAGTGGTAAGGTGCTTTGAGGAAAGAGAAATTGCCCATCCTGAGGGAAGCGTGGATCCGATAAGAGATATCGAGATAATAGAGACGGAGTTGCTTCTTTCAGATTTAGAAATGGCGGAGCGGCGGTTGACAAAATTAAATAAATTGGTAAAGTCAGTGACTAAGGAGAAATTAGCCCTTTTAAATAAAGCTAAACAGCTCCTTGAAAAAGGAAAATCCCTAAGAAAGAGCTTCTCAGATAAGGAAAAAATAGAGCTATCTAAGGAGGGTTTTTTAAGCTCAAAACCGCTTCTTTATATAGCTAACATAGGGGAAGAGGATTTGACTTTTCCATCCCCTTTTCTTAGCTCATTAAGGGACTATGCCTTAGGTGAGGGAATAGAGCTGATAGAGATGTGCGCTCAGCTGGAGGCGGAACTGGCCGAGCTATCTCCGGAGCAATCTGAGAAATTTTTTGAGGAATTGGAAATAAAGGAGCCGGGGATAAATAAAGTAATAAAACAGACCTTTCGGTTGCTTAATTTAATAACCTTTTTCACGATAAGCGGAGGTAAAGAGGTGAGAGCCTGGCCAATACCCAGGGGAACCACCGCCCTTCAGGCAGCTGGAAAGGTCCATTCGGATATGGAAAAGGGGTTCATCTGCGCCGAGGTAATCCCGGTATCTTCCCTTTTGGAAATAGGCTCAATAAAGAGAGCAAAAGAAGAGGGGAAAATGAGAACGGAGGGAAAGGAATACGCAGTAGAGGATGGAGATGTAATACATTTTAAATTCAGGCCATCT
>CAYSEE010000129.1:0-3352 GCA_964429955.1 uncultured Clostridia bacterium
TATAAAATACAGTCTAAGATACTCTCGAGTTATGTATTTATCCAGAATTTTCATAGAGTTTCCCTTATAATTTGATAATTCTTAAGTTTAACCAGATAGCACCTGCAGTTATTAATAGATTAGGTAGCCATATGGCCAAAAAAGGGGGGATTATCCCTCCTTTTCCCAAGAATTGCCCTGCCAATAGGAGAAGATAGTAAATGATGATTATGAGAAGGCTTATTCCCAAGCTAATGGATTTTTCTCCCCGTCCTAACTTAATTCCCAAGGGAATGGCTAATAAAGCTATAAAGAGGGTAGCTAAGGGAATGGCAATTCGTGTATGGAAGTCAACGGCTAATTTCCTTATCTTTTCCTCGTTAGCCCTCTCTTTAATTCTTTCCTCCTTTAGCCTTTTACCCAATTCCCTCAAATCCATTTCCTCGGTTGCCTTTTCCCTTATCCCTGGCCTGGAGATTTGTTTGTCCAGATAGATGGTTTGAGAGCTAAATTTTCCTCGTTGCGTTATGCGATAGTTCCCCCCAATTCGATAAACAGTGACATCCTTGAGCTGTAGTGTCTTTCCCGTAAATTTCCCCTTTTTAGCTAAGGTAAGCTGTGGGAACCTATGAACCCTACCGGGGAGAAATTCATAAATGACAATTTCCTCCATTTCATAGCTTTCCGGGTTAAGATGGTACGTATATAGCTTTTTTCCCTTAAGATCAGTAATGGTTCTTTCCTTTATCTGAAGAGTTGGCCTCTCTAAGAGTATCCGTTGATATGTCTCTTTATAATGCTGGTTACACCAGGGGGTAAGATAGGCTGAGAAATAAAGGGAAATTAATGTCAAGCTAAGGGCGAAGGCTAATAAAGGTGTCCCCACCTGAAGCAAGCTCACTCCTGAGCTTCTCAGCGCGGTTATTTCCCCATCAGAACTGAGTCTTCCGAAGCTAAGCAAGGCGGCAAATAGAACCGATACCGGGATGACAATATCAAAGAAAGCGGGAACCTTAAATAAGACTAATTTTCCCACTCGGAGGACAGGAATATTTTCAATGAAGATCAGCTCCATTAGCTCAAATATTACCCCGATAAACAAAATGAAGTTAAAGAATAAAAATCCGAAGGCAAAAGAACTTATTACTTCCTTTAGAACATATCGGTGAATTATCTTCATTTTAAATTATTTTATATTATTTCCTTAGATTAGCAAGTAAATTTAGCTCCGAGAGGGGAAAGTGGGAGGAGCGCGCATCGGTTTTGTTAACAGAGCCGCCTTCTTTTGACAAGAATGAGCTTAGATAATATAATACAGTGGTTAGAATTCAGTGAGCAACGGGGATATAAAAATGAAGAAGATTGGAGTCTTAACCAGTGGAGGAGATTCTCCGGGAATGAATGCCTGCATTCGCGCTGTGGTCAGAAGGGCAATATATCGGGGCTTAAAAGTAATAGGGATAAGGAGGGGATTTAGTGGCCTTATTGAAGGGGATACAGAGGAATTATGCAGTCGCTCAGTAAGCGGGATCATTCGCCAGGGTGGAACCATGCTTAAGACGGCAAGATCTGAAGTTTTTAAAAGTATAGAGGGACAGAAAAAGGCGGTAAAGACCATTAAGGACTTATGTATAGAGGGACTGATAGTGATAGGGGGAGATGGATCCTTGCGGGGAGCCTACACCCTGGATCGAGATTGGGATATCCCTGTCATAGGTGTTCCCGCCTCCATCGACAACGATATCGCCGGCACCGATTTTAGCATAGGGTTTGCCACCGCAGTCAACACAGCATTAGAGGCTATCGATAGAATAAGGGATACAGCGAC
Source organism: uncultured Clostridia bacterium (assembly GCA_964429955.1). Classification (GTDB taxonomy): domain Bacteria; phylum Aerophobota; class Aerophobia; order Aerophobales; family B47-G16; genus CAYSEE01. Next base: position 1,808 of record CAYSEE010000129.1, read on the forward strand.
CTCTCACGAGAGACTTTTTATTATAGAGGTGATGGGAAGGTCCTCCGGTTTCATCGCCCTCTGGTCCGGCCTTGCCGGAGGGGCAGAGGATATCCTCATCCCTGAGAGGAAAACCAATTTGGATGAGGTTTGCAGAAAATTGGAGGAAGGGCGTCTACATGGGAAAAGCAGCAGTATTCTTGTCGTAGCAGAGGGAGATGAGGCGGGTGGGGCCTTTGAGATAGGTGAGAAGATCAAGAAGAAAATTGGATACGAGATACGGGTGGTTGTCTTGGGTCATCTGCAAAGGGGGGGTTCTCCTGTAGCCTTGGACAGGATATTGGCTACCAGGTTGGGTTCAGCGGCGGTGGATCTTTTGATAAAAGGAGAAAGAGGAAAAATGGTAGGCCTGGTATCCAATCAAATTAAGCTCTCACCGATGGAATATGCCTGGAAAAGAAAGAAGATGGTTGACCTCGCCTTTTATGATCTTTCCCAGGTTATGGCAAGTTAAAGGTATAGAAATGTCCCCTCAAATATGTAAAATGAAAATAAATTTAATTTCCCTTGGTTGTTCAAAGAACCTGGTGGACAGCGAGGTGATCCTGGGAAGCTTAGGAGAAAAGGGATGTTCTTTTACCACCTCACTCGAAGATGCAGATATAATCATTGTGAATACCTGTTCCTTTATTAAGGAGGCACGGAGGGAAAGTCATAATGTAATTTCTAAGATCGTCTCGCAAAAGAGTCCTTTTCAAAAGCTCATCGTCTGCGGCTGTCTCCCTCAATTGGAGAGGAGAAAGCTCTTTGCCAGATATCCCCAGATAGATGCTTTGTTGGGGAGCGCTGATTTTTACAAAATTGATGAGATAATTGGCAAAATTCTGAGCGGCGGAAAACACCTTTTTTCAGTGAATACTCCTTATTTTATTTATAACTCTAACTTCCCTCGTCTTCTGAGCACTCCTCCTTCCTATGCTTACCTCAAGATCGCTGAGGGTTGTTCCAATCGATGTTCTTACTGTCTCATTCCCTATCTTCGTGGAGATTATCGGAGCAGACCCATAGATGATGTGGTTAAGGAAGCAAGGGCCTTGGCTGACTTGGGAGTAAAGGAACTCGTCTTGATAGCTCAGGATATCACCTTTTACGGAAAAGACTTAGAAGGAAAATGTCTTCTTCCCTCTCTTTTGGAAAAATTGGAGGAAATAGACAAGATTAAGTGGATTCGCCTTCTTTATACGCATCCAGCGCATTTTAATTCCACCCTTATTCAAGCGATGGTTAACCTGGACAAAGTTTGTAGATATCTGGATATTCCCCTTCAACACAGCCATAACGAGATTCTTACGAGGATGAGGCGTCCTAAATTCGAGGTAGCTGAAAGGGTAATTGAGAAGTTAAGGGAGAAGATCCCGAACATCGCCCTGCGCACCACCTTGATGGTGGGATTTCCCGGTGAGGAGGAAAGACACTTTAACAAACTCTTAAAGGATGTGGAAAGAATCAAATTTGACTGGTTAGGTGCATTTATCTATTCTCCGGAGAAAGGAACTCCCGCATATT
>CAYSEE010000130.1:0-3341 GCA_964429955.1 uncultured Clostridia bacterium
AAAAGACTATGGCCAACCCGAAGGTAGGCAAAATCCCCCAAAAAACACCAATGGCAAAACCACGGGCGATTTTTTGTGGAGAGTCATCGATTCGCATCATCTTCTTGACAAAACTCTTAATATGGGATAAAGATAACCAATATTGTACTCGCATTTTAATCCTCTCTAAAGTCTGAAACATCACAGTTTTATTTTTATTATTTTAGCAAGTTATTATAGAAAATCAAGGAATGTCCTTCGACATATTTCTTGAAGTATAGCGTACCATATAAAAGTCAAGTGCATTTTTGGAATTTATAAAAAGGGGGGAGCAGCGAAGAGCGCCCGTGGGGGATATTCCCCCCCCTCAAGTATCGTTTTCTTGACTTTTTGTCTCAGACAGTTTATAATCAACAAAAAGAAAAACTTTCATCAGGAAGATAAAAGGATGACCTTACAGGATATTATTTCCAGCTTACAGGAATACTGGAAAAAACAGGGGTGTTTAATTTTCCAGCCTTATGATATAGAAAAGGGAGCAGGGACATTCAATCCCGCCACCTTCTTGAGGGTATTGGATTCCAAGCCCTGGCGGGTTGCCTATGTGGAACCATCTCGACGTCCCACTGATGGGCGTTACGGTCAAAATCCTTATCGTCTCAGGTTACATCATCAGTACCAGGTGATCATCAAGCCATCGCCAGAGAACATTCAAGAGATTTATTTACATAGCCTTAAAGAACTGGGCATTCAGCCTCTTCGCCATGACATCAAATTTATTGAGGATGATTGGGAATCTCCCACCTTAGGAGCATGGGGATTAGGATGGGAGGTAAGGCTGGATGGAATGGAAATTACCCAATTTACCTACTTTCAGCAAATGGGAGGATTTGACTTAAAACCCATCCCTGTAGAGCTTACTTATGGACTGGAACGAATTGGAATGTGCATTCAAAAAGTGGACAACGTCTTTGACTTAGAGTGGTGTCCTCATATTAAATATAGGGATCTTTATTATGAAAGTGAGGCAGAGTTCTCTCGTTACAATTTCCAGGAGGTAAATCCCCTTACCCAGCTTCAACTTTTTCATATCTATGAAAGCGAGGCAGAAAGACTTCTAAAAAAAGGACTTCCTCTACCGGCCTATGATTATATCTTAAAGTGCTCTCACACTTTTAATTTACTGGATGCCCGCGGGACATTGGGAGTTAGCGAAAGAGAAAGATTTATCAAAAGAATACGACGTCTGGCCAATCTGTGTGCCAGCATTTACCTTGAACACCGAAAAAAAGGAAAATCCGATGTCTAAAACAGCGCTTCTGGAGATAGGAGTAGAGGAACTCCCATCTACCTCTGTTCAGGATGCCCTAATTCAGCTTAAGGAAAAAGCGGAGGAGCTTTTCAATTCATTTCGCCTCGATTACGAAAGGATAGCTACCTTTGGCAGTTCGCGTCGACTCATCCTCCAGGTAGAGAATCTTTCCTCTCAACAAAGGGAAAAAATAGAAAAGGAAATAGGACCTCCCAAAGTGGTAGTCTTCAATGAAAAGGGGGAGCTTACCCCCAAGGGGAAAGATTACTTAAAGGCCAAGGGAATAGAGCTAAAGGACTTAGGGATCGAAAGATTGGAAAAGGGAGAGTATGTCTACATAAAAAGAGAGACGCCGGGTAGGCTCACAAAGGAGCTTCTTCCCATAATTTTTCCTCAACTTATTAAGTCCTTACGCTTCTCTAAATCTATGCGCTGGGGAGAGGGAAATTTTTACTTTGGGCGTCCTATCCGCTATTTTTTGGCTCTTTTTGGAGAGGAGATGATAAAGTTTAAAGTAGCCGGGATAACTTCTGATAGAAAAACCACCGGACATCACTATCTTTCACCTTCCGTCTTTTCTATCAAAAATCCTCAGGAATATCTGCGTGCTCTGAGGAAAAAATGGGTAATAATAGACCCAGCGAAGCGAAAAGAACTGATCCTCAAACAGATAAGAAAGATAATCTCCTCTCTTGAAAAAGAGGGTCATCAGGCGGAGATTGTAGAAGAGGAGGAACTTTTAAGGGAAGTAGTTTATTTAACAGAGTATCCTACCCTGTTCCTGGGAGAATTTGACCATCACTTTCTTTCTCTTCCCTCCCCCATCCTGAGAGCTTGTCTAAGGGATTATCAGAAACACTTTTCCGTGAGGGATAAAAACGGGCCTCTTCCTTATTTCGTAGGGGTAAGGGAAGGAAATAGAAAGTACTTGAAGGAGGTGGTGGAGGGCAATCAAAGAGTGCTTAACGCTCGTTTGGCGGATGCTAAATTCTTTTTCGAGGAAGATAAAAAAGTTTCCTTACACAAAAGGGTGCCTTCTCTTAAGGAAGTAGTGGTGCAAAAGAAATTAGGCAGCTATTATGACAAAACTATGCGTCTTGTTAAGTTAGGGAGCAGGCTTTCCTCTTACTTTGGAGAAAACGAGGAAGTTAAAAAAAGGGTAGAGCGAGCTGCTTATCTTTGTAAAGCAGATATAGTTACTCAGGTAGTTAGAGAATTTCCTGCATTACAGGGAATAATGGGAAGAGAATACGCTCTTCATTCTGGAGAGAACCCCCGGGTAGCTCAGGCAATTTTCGAGCACAAACTACCTCGCTTCAACACCGATGAGCTTCCCCAGACCACAGAGGGAGCAATTCTCTCCCTGGCGGACAAGATCGATACCCTCACAGGCTCCTTCTGGGCGGGCTTCATTCCCTCCGGTTCTGAGGACCCCTGGGGATTGCGACGGGAGGCACAGGGAGTGGTAGAGATAATTCTCAAGAGAGAATGGAAGATTCCCTTAAGTTATTTAATTAAAGAAAGTTTAAAACTTTATGGAGAAAAAGGAGGAGAAGAGGAGATAGATGTTAAACTAAGGGAATTTTTTCGGACAAGAATAGTGAATATCCTTAAAGAAAAGGGGATCGGGGCTGATCAAATTAAGGCCGTCTTAAAGGTAGGGTTCGACGATATAGACGATGTGGTCAAAAGGGCTGAGGCTCTTCACATCCTCTCCTTGAGAAAGGAATTTAAGGAAGAGGTAATAGCGATAGTGAGATTGATGAACATATTAAAACAGGCTGAGCAATGGAGAATAAAAATACCGGAGGAGGTAAAGGAAGAACTTTTAATGGAAAAGGAGGAAAAAGATCTTTGCTTTCTATGGAAAGAGATAGAGATCGAGACAAAAAAGTTATTAAATAAACAAAAATATACAGAGGCATATCAAAAACTATCTCTCCTTAAAGGCCCTATCCATAACTTCTTCGAGAAAGTCCTGGTGATGAGCAAAGATGAAAAATTAAGAATAAATCGCCTCTCCCTTTTAAACAAGATTAAAAATTTGTTT